>JABIVN010000605.1 GCA_018667205.1 Gammaproteobacteria bacterium
GATTACCTCAACCGATTACCTCAACCGATTATCTCAACCGATTACCTCAACCGATTACCTCAACCGATTACCTCAACCGATTACCTCAACCGATTACCTCAACCGATTACCTCAACCAATGCGCAAACCGTGCTTGCGATAAAATATAATCGCCGATTTCACAAAATAAAAAATATGCTGAACACCCTTTGAAGCGGCATCGCCGCCATAGTGGATGATCTTCATACCGGGGTAGTAGTCCAGATTGCCCAGTTTGCGCATCCTCAAACTAAGATCAAAGTCCTCGAAGTAGAGAAAGAAGTTTCCGTCGAACCCTTCACACCGTTGTAGGGGTTTTGTTCTTGCCAGAATGCAGCAACCACTAATCAGTTCAACAGATTTGATAATCTCAGTGGTGGGTAAGTCCCTGTATTCGTAGCGCATCAATCGGTCGTCGAACCGTTGCTTGAGGGTCTTGGTTGCGAATCCGCGCAGCGCCAGATCGAATACCGCGGGGTAACGTTTGCAAAGATGGGACGGGTCGCCCTGTTGCCCCTCGCTGTAGGGGCATATCATCACGGTATCCTGATGGTCCTCCAAGTAGGAAAGCCCATTGATAAGCGATGAAGTTGATAGCAGCACATCGGGATTGAGGATAAGGTGGTAATCAGCAGTTGACGGCTTGATGCCCTGATTGTGTGCGCTGTAGCCGACATTGTCCTGATTGTTGATCAGGATGACCGGGAAGTCGTATGAAGCCTCGGCGATGACTTTCTGCAGAAGTGCTTCGTTGTTCCCGTTGTCAATCAGGGTAATACTGACGTTCCCCAATACTTGATGGCGTTGCGCGCCTATAATGGCGTTCAGCAAGCTGTTGAACACATCTTTGAAGGCTGGCATCAGGGGTGGAGCGTAAGTGACGAAGGAGACGCTTAAAGATACTGTCATGCAAAATATTATAAAGTGTAGGTGGCAGAAGAACGAGTGCGATTAGGCTTGAATTGAGCCAATTACGCTTAAAGCGCCATTAACGATAAAATACGCGGATATGACGTCCCACAGTGTGAGTATGAGTGAAGTAAGCATGTTGTCGCTTGAAAGAATCCTGCTTAAGAATGGAGTCCTTAAGGATTCAGATCTTGCGCGTGCAGAATCCGCGATCAAAAACTACGGTGGCCAGTTGGAAGATGTCCTGCTGGGGCAGGGGGCTTGTTCGGAGGAAGATATTTTAGCGGCCAATGCTGAACTCTTCGGGGTGAAGACCTACCAGGAATGGTTGGCGGAAAACTCCCTCCAGCCTATCAGTGAAGTCACAAACGCCTATGACCTGGGGAAAAAGTGGTGGCAAGAACAGCAGGCGTTTCCACTTGTCGAAATAGACGACGTTATCTGGATTGCTACGACGGATGTAAAAGACAATTTTGTTCAAAAAGTGCTCGCCAGAAAAACAAGTAAGACGGTAGAAAGCGTCATTGTTGTAAGTCATGAGCTTCGACAGCTACTCGGCCTGTTTGAAGAGGTTGACCAGCATCTGTCGCTGGCGGCTGATGCCCAATCGCTTCGTGATTTGGCGACCGGCGCGCCGATCATTCATTTTGTGAACGACATTATTCAACGAGCGGTTGACGCAAAGGCGTCAGATATCCATTTCGAATCTTACCGAGGCGTTTTTCGTGTGCGCATCCGGGTCGATGGTGTGATGAACGAGATCGACCGACCCGGTATTGGTATGCAGGCGGCGATTGTTTCAAGATTAAAATTAATGGCTAATCTGGATATTTCCGAAAAGCGGTTGCCCCAGGATGGGCGAATCAGGACAAGGGTTTCTGGCAAGGACCTGGATATAAGAGTAGCAACCACCCCCGGGGTAGCCGGTGAAAGCCTTGTGCTCAGGCTGCTGGACTCGGTCGATGGTGTATCAAGCTTATCTGAATTGGATATGTTCGGGGACCACCTGGAAACAACGCAGCAATTGCTAAAATCCAGTAGCGGCATCATTATCGTGACCGGTCCAACCGGTAGCGGGAAAACAACGTCTTTGTATGCATTTCTTAATGAGCTGATTGGCGATGAACGTAAAATCATCACCGTCGAGGACCCGGTCGAATACCAAACGCCCGGCATCACACAGATTCAGGTTCATTCGGAAATCGGCCTGAGCTTTGCTTCAGTATTGCGGTCGGTGCTTCGTCAGGACCCGGACATTATTTTAGTCGGCGAGATAAGAGACAGAGAAACGGCAGAGACGGCGGTGCAGGCTGCACTGACAGGACATTTAGTGTTGGCTACACTTCATACTAACGATGCCGCCAGTGCTTTTGTTCGGCTTATGGACATGGGTGTTGAAAGTTACCTGTTGGCGACGTCAGTCATCGGGGTGATGGCCCAGCGTTTGGTTCGAAAATCCTGCCTACACTGTAAAATTCCTGACCAAACCGGGCCTGCTCAGGCAGCGGCCCTGGGTTATGCAGAGCATGAGAAAAACTGGCCGGCGTTGTCGGTCAACAAGAACTACGCTGAGTCTGAAGGGTGCCCGGTCTGTATGGGCACCGGCTTTGCGGGGCGGCGATCTATCTTTGAGATGTTCGCGGTTAACGACACCATGCGGCACATTATATCGACCAAACCAGAGCAATTATCGGCTCACCTGGTTGAATCAGGGTTTCGGCCATTAAAAGAAGATGGCATGTTAAGAGCCGCCGCTGGTGATACCACTATTTCGGAAGTCCTGAGGGTGGCAGGATGAAACATTATCACTACACGGGCAACGGCGATCAGGGGGCACAACTTCAGGGCTGGTTAATGGCGGTCAGTCGTGACGATGCTATTGCCCAACTGCGCAGCCGGGGTGTTCATCCTTACGCCGTAAAGCCCGGGCCTGGACATATCCCACTTAAAGTCGATGAAGATGAGTTACTGGTTTCTTTACAGGAACTGGCCAGTCTAAGACGTAGCGGTATGGCCATCGACGAGGCCGTCGCGGCGGTTGTTGAGACCGCCGAAAGTCATTCGCTGGTGCGTGCCTGGCAACAGGTTCATCAAATGGTTCGAGCGGGTTCATCCCTGTCCGATGCCTTTGCTTCAGTTCCAAATGCCTTTCCCGGATATTCAGTGCCGCTAATCAAGTTGGGTGAGGCGAACGGTGAATTGGCAGAAGCGGTGTCCTTGGTAGCGAATCGGTTTGAAGAGGAATCGTCACTGAGAAGTGAAGTCAGAGCGGCGCTGACGTATCCAGTATTTCTTATTGTGGTCAGCCTATCGGTTGTGCTTTTTATGTTCGTCTCAGTGGTTCCCCAGTTTGGTGACATTGTGGCAGACAGCCCCGAAGAAATTGGTGGCTCGATGAAGGCGCTGCTTGTGGTGTCGAACGTGCTGCTCGATTTTGCCTGGATATGGACATCACTCGCGGTGCTTCTTTTTGGCGGCACGGTGTATCTGTGGCGGCAAGGTAAAATACAATCGGTAATCTGGGCCTCACTTCGGCGGTTGCCCGGCATTGCGGCCGTGGTAGAAGCCTGGGAAGTCATCCAGTTTTGCAACAGCATGGGACATTTGTTGGCCGGCCGGGTGAGCGTACTTGATGCGATTCAGTTGTCAGGAGAATCTATCAGCAATGAACATCTGCAGAAGAAACTGGTAAGCACCTGCGATTTAATTCGTCAGGGCGAATCACTGGGGCGTGCGTTATCAGCCGTAGACGTTTTCCCCAAGCTGGTTGTGCAAATGGTGGCAGTAGGTGAAAAGTCTGCCCACCTGGCCAGGGCAATGGAAGAAATTTCAAAACTGTACACACGGCGTATGCGGGAAAGTATTCGCAAGACCTTGTCCGTTTTGGAACCGGCAGTCATTGCGGTTATGGGTATTGTCGTTGGCTTTATCATTATCAGTTTGTTGACCGCCATTATTTCAGTCAACGATATTCCACTTTAATCTGACAGGCGATTTGGTTTGATGAACAAAAAACTTTTGAACGGCTTTTCCCTCATGGAGATGTTGGTTGTGTTGGTGCTGATGGCGATGCTGGCTGGCCTTGTAGGTCCCCGGTTATTCCAGAAAGTCGGTTCCTCAAAAATAAAAATAGCACAGGCGCAGATCGAACTGCTGACTTCTGCGCTTGATACCTATCGCCTGGATGTGGGCCGATATCCAACAACTGAACATGGACTGGCGGCGTTGCGAAAGGAACCAGATGACGTAAAGAACTGGGACGGGCCTTATCTATCAAAGGATGTGCCGCTGGACCCCTGGCGAGTTGCCTACCTTTATAAAGTACCCGGCAAAGAGGGGCCTTTTGCGCTTTACACCTTTGGCCTGGATCAGGCGCAAGGTGGTGTTGATGAGGACCAGGACGTTGGTGCGTTCTAGGGGAATTGGCGACCGCCGGGCTGGGTTTACGCTAATAGAGCTGCTGGTCGTTCTGGCGATTGCTGCAACGATCGGGGGCCTGGTTGGCCCTAATCTATGGCAAAGTTATCAGCGGGCCAATGAACGCCTGCTAGTGATTAATTACGCGCAAGACGTTACCACCGTGCGGCGGGGTCTGATGCAAACTAAGCGCTCTATTTTCATCGCCGAAGACGAACTGACAATGCGTAAGTTGAGCGCCGAGTTTCCAGCGATACCCACGGGTTGGGCGATTGTTGCGAACACGGAACTCTATTTTTTGCCTACCGGCGTGACTACCGGCGGCCAAATAGCGTTTGAGTCGCCGACAGGTCGCCGCTGGAAGCTACGCCTTGGCGTCCTGGACGGTAAAGCCGACATCGACTTGCAATGAAATACCCTCGGCCCCGTCAGACAGGTTTTACGCTGATTGAGGTGCTGGTCGCATCGGCGATTGGCCTTGCGTCGATGGGGCTGCTGTTAAGCCTGTTTGCGGGTAGTCTTGACCGTATGTCCCGCGTCGAGATGCAATCGCAACGATTGATTGTTGAAAAAGAAATCGTTGGGCGTTTGTCATTAATTAATCCTGCACAGACACGGTCAGGTAAGGGAAACCTTGGCAAGTGGGCCTATGTTTGGCGTTCGCAGCCCTTGACCGAATTTAGGGAAACCTCGGCTTACTTTCTGAGTGAGTCGGCGGCCACTGAGGTCGCACTTTTTACGATCAGTATCAGACTGAGTACAGCCAACAAAAAACCAGTCGATATAGAACTTCAGCGGTTAGGTTGGCGCATGTGAATAAGCCTGGGTTGCGATATCGCCGGCTACGTGTGAGGGGCTTTACCCTGGTGGAGATGCTGGTAGCGCTCTCGATTTTTTCAATGCTGGTGGCTGTATTGATGGCCGGTTTCTCTCAGGGGCTTTCACTTTGGGAAAGGGGCAATGCCAAGAGCACGCATTGGCTATCACGGCAGCACCGTCATGAACTGCTTAGGCAGCTATTTATTAACGCTCGTTTGGCAGATTATCGTGGTGAACGCAGGTTTAGTCACGCGCATTTTGTGGCTGACGAAACTCAGCTGGAGTTTACGTCAAGGGCCCCTATTCTGGATCTTAACGGCCGGGTTCGGCCTGTTCGTATGGTTTTGCAGCCTGGTGACGACGGGTTGTCAGATATCTACTATCAGGAAGCGGGTCGGCATAACGATCAAGGAAGAGGTATCCGTTGGGAAAAAGACCGGCGTGTCTTGCTGCTTCAGGATATTCGAAAGCCTGCGTTTAGGTACCTTGCGCCAGCGTTCCCTCTGCCCTCTGAGTTGTATTTGGGGGAGTTGACCAATGAAGATCAACTTAGATACAGGGACAACCGGGAGTGGCTTGGCTGGTATGACGCTTCAATCCTTTGGCGTCCACCGGTGATGGTTGAGTTGAGCTTCACCGACCAGCAGGGCGATGCACAGGTCTGGTCTTTTAGGCTACCAACCGAAAAGGATGCCTGGTCTTTGATGGGGGCACTTGATGAATACTAGCCGCCGCACGGTTAATGGCTTTGCCTTACCACTGGTGCTGATCATATTGGCGTTACTGACAGCGCTTTCGTTTGGCCTGACACGGCTGGTCTCCGCGAACATGGGGTTATTGCAAGAGCGCAAAACCGAATGGGCTGAAGAATTGCAGGTGCGCGATGCGCTTGATAAGGCGGCCCATATGTTGCTGGTGGGCAAGTATGATCCAAAGTCAGTTAGCGTCGGGTCGGCGACCCTGCCATTAAACGGCGCCCCGGCAATGATTGGTGGGCTAACGGTGCGAGTTCAAAGCTGGTCTGGGCTTTATAGCTTGTCTTTGATTGGTCACCAAAACACCAACGCCGTCTTTCGGCAAATGATGGACAATAAAAGTGCCCAGCTGCTTAGTGCGGAGCTGAGTGATTGGATTGATGAGGATACCCGAAGGCGCTTTCGTGGCGGCGAGGGGGCTGATTATGCGACAAAAAAAATGGCGCAACGGCCTAGAAATGCACCCCTTAGAAGTATAGATGAGTTGTTGGAGTTGCCGTCGGTCACGCCAGATATGATGAATGGAGGCGACAACACGCCTGGGTTCAGGGACATTTTCCTGGCAGGGGGAGAAGATAATTTTGATCTGGGCACCGCCCCTGATATTCTGGTCGGCCCGTTGTTAGGGCTGTCGGGCGCCACCGCCAGAGAAGTTATCGAGGCGAGAAAAGAAGCCGACTGGTCGAAGGTTCGCTTTCTCATTGATGAA
>JABIVN010000606.1 GCA_018667205.1 Gammaproteobacteria bacterium
CAATCATGATCGGAATCACCGCTCGACCAAACAGATATTCACCCTTTAGGTTAGTACCGATAATCTGTTCGTAATCCTCGATCGATTTATCCATGCCGTCATCTGCAACACTTACACCCCAAACACCGGCGTTGTTGACCAAAATATCAATACTACCAAATTCTTCGCGAGCTCCATCGACCACTGTCCGAACATGATCCGGGTCCGACACATCGCCTTGGTACGAAACGGCGTTAACGCCCAAGGCCCGTAAACTTTCCGCAATCTCGTGAATTTCCTCGCGCAGATCACACACAGCAACATTAACACCTTGCTGCGCCAATGCTTTTGCATAACTGCTACCAAGACCGACAGCTGCACCGGTTACAATCGCGTTTCTACCTTTTAGTTTGACCATCTTTGCCTCCCTTAAATTTTCTATTGATCACCTAAGTAGTGCCAGATATCAGTCCCGGCAACTATTGCTTGAAGTCTGGTTTTGCCATCATCGGAAAGCGACGACACTCTTTCGCGAATAACTTGTAAACACTTTGCATGGTATTTCATCGGCTTTTGCTTGTGCCTGAAACCCAGCCCCTCGAATTCGAGCCTATCATTTCCCGCCGAGATCGCTTTATCGGTGGCATCAAGATACGGCAGATAGACTTCCCCTGCCAGCCAAAGCAGCTTTCTAACACCTTTGTTAAGGGGCAATGTTGCATCCAGCCATTGACCCTCCACACCACTCGGGTCATCCATCAGGGAAAGCCATGCAGGGAGTCGTCTGCATCGTTCGTTCATGACATCCCGGGAGGCATAATTCATCCAGCACTGAAACAATTGTCCGTAAAAACCAAAGTCTCCGAGCGATGGTCTGGAGCCGAACAGGAACTCCTGCTCACGCAGCACGTCTTCCCAGGCATCAAGGATTTGCCGATACATCTCTTCGATCAGGGGTACGTTGCCCGGTTCGATACCTGCGACCGGCCAAAGAGGGATATGCCACTCGTAAAAGTCGCGCGTTTTTGATTCCAGTTCTTCATCCGAAGTAGGCCCCATTCCAGGATAGGACATCCACCAGCCCATTCTATCGCGGTCACCACCGTTGTCGTGATCCTGCCAGCGGTAATGGAACATCATCTTGGTGCCCCACTCATCACCAAAGTCCTCCAGGAGGTGAGACAGCACCGCCTGGACCGGATCATCAGGAATGATAGACTGGCCAGCGTGCCGCGCTTCGAGCAGGTAGGCGATGGGAGAGGAATCCACATGCCATGTGTCGTCCGCATCACCGGGGAAATGTACCTTAGGAATAATCGGAGGACGCACGTGGGCTGTGGCCTCAGCAATCGCACCCCTATTCAGATACCAGGTGTGCGGGAGGCGTCGATAGCGAAAAATTGCCCGTAACTTGATGGCAAAAGGCGAAGCATTAGACCCCACTACTTTATAACGGTCAGCACTCATCAGATCAAAAAGGTCCGGCGAATTGAAGTTTTATACTGTACTACAAAAATTGTCCAGATGAACACCACGCGTCATTTACGCCTTCAGAGGCACGGAACTATTGCTGGGTTATAGCGGCGAGTGCTGATGCTAATCATGCGCATTCAGGCTTTATGGCAGCTCAAACACGTTGAGACCCGTGCCATAAATACCCGGGAAACGTGAACGACAACGGATTCCGATCAATCTTCATGATGGCGCTACATCTGATTAAAACAGTCAGGCTTGATGGTTTTGCCCAAGCATGGGTATGATTGGTCCATTCACCCAGATGACACTAAACAATACAACGAGGCAGCCTTATGGTTGAAACAAAAACTGGCCACGATCGATCGAACGGAATCTCCTACAACGACATTCTAAAAGCAGACAAGGTACCGCCTCCGGCCGTGTATCTCGAAGACTCCCCTTATCCTGCCGGGGTAACCAAAATCCCCACCCACCGCTACTTTTCCAAAGAAGCACACGACCTTGAGGTTGAGCGGTTGTGGAAACGTGTCTGGCAGATGGCGTGCCACGAGTCTGATATCCAGAATGTAGGCGACACCCACGTCTATGACATTGCTTCCCTATCGTTTATTGTCGTTCGTGTCTCTGAAGATGAAGTTAAGGCGTTTCCTAATGCGTGCCTGCATAGAGGACGCGCGCTTTGCGACAACCACCGCAAGGAGCTTAAGGTATTCCGCTGTCCGTTCCACGGTTGGTCCTGGCACCTCGACGGCAAACTCAAAGAGATACCTGCCCACTGGGACTTTCCCAGTGTTACGGAAGAAGAATACTCTCTACCAGCAATCAATATTGGTAAATGGGGAGGGTTCTACTTCATTAACCCCGACCCTGCCTGTGAACCACTGGCTGATTTCATCGGTGACTTTGATCGACATTTTAGTCATCCCTTTGAGCGTCGATTTAAAGCAGCACACCTGATCAAGCGGCTGCCCTGCAACTGGAAAGTTGCACAGGAAGCTTTCATGGAGTCTTACCATGTAATTGCCACCCATCCTGAACTATTGGGTTCCTTTGGAGATACAAACTCCAAGTACGACACGTGGGGGAATTTCTCACGAGCGATGTCTCCGTCAGGATATCCAAGCCCCCACACCGGGCTCGATCAAAACGACCCTTCCTGTTATCCCGACGGCAAGGCCTACCAGAGCATGAAGCACATGATCAGCGGCCACATCTACAGGCGGGTCGCTGAAAATGAAGTTGAAGTGGAATTACAAAACGGCCGTACAGGCAGGTTCACCGAACATGCCGAATATATCAGCGGCGACGTGAAGTCCGCGGACATACAAATGTGTAGCTGGGTCGGCGGAAAAATTATTTCCGGACAGGAAGATGACCCAATGGTCTATCCGACTGATCCGAATGAGTATCGTGAATCATCCGCTGCGGCCAGACGCGAAACAATGCGGCCACAATTTGGCGAATATGTAGATCAAATCAGTGACGCCGACTTAAATGACGCTATTTACTATTCGGTGTTTCCAAACATCAGCCCCTGGGCTGACTTCAATCCTATCTTCTATCGATTCCGCCCGGACGGTGATAACCCTGAGCAATCGTTGCACGAAGTGATGTATATGATCGCTCTACCCGAGGGCGCGCCTATGCCTGAACCGGCAAAGTGCACATTCCTCGACATTGATGACGACTATACGGTAGCCACTGAGATTGGCAGCAACCTGGCAAAGATTTTTAATCAGGATTATGTGAATCATGGCATGGTACAAAAGGGTCTTCATTCTCACCCTAAAGGCGAGACCATTTTTGCAAGCTATCAGGAATCCAAGATCAGGCATTTCCATGACACGCTGAATAGATGGCTGGAAAGTGAGCAAGCGCCGAAAAGCAAATAGCCCGCTGGTAAAAAAACCCGGCAACGTCGGGTTTTTTTACGCTTTATTAAGCCAAGGTCTAACCAACAGCTTCGTCGATCAAAGGCATCAATCCGACATTGGACAGCAGGCGCGTGACGCTTTCACGATCAACATCACTGAGAGCACCAAATTCCTCCCTGGTCCAACGCAGGCACTTTGCCTGGTAAGGAAATGATGGCTGTTGCCAAACCTTGCCATCGATTTCTGTTTCAAACTGTTTCTCCCCCGCCGCGATGGCACGAGCGTTGGCGAGCATCTGTGGCAGATGAACTCGCGCCACCTCACCGAGCAACGCTAGTATCGAATCCGGAATAGAATCCCGGGTGAACCACCCAGACTCGTCCACCTCAAACCCGGAAAGGTCCTCCAAACGCTCAACCCATGCATAGGTCCTTGGGGATTCTTCCAACACGATTTTTGTCGGTGTGGGATCAAAATGAGTCAGGCAGGTAAGTTGGCCAAACACGCCAAAATCCGATGATCCAGGCCTGCTACCCATCAAAAACGGGTACTCTTGCAAGTGTGCATCCATCAACGTCAGGAATCTGTGATAGCTATCTTCTATGACAGGTGTCGTTACTTCGTTTGACCCCACCACGTATAATCGTTCGATTTGACGGGTCGACACGAACTGTTTCAGTTTCTCGTGTTGCGCTTGCGGAATTCCAGTGTCCCTTAGCAAGGGCAGGATGGCACCCGCTTTATCGATATCTGCTGCATACATCCACCGGTAGTGGAACATGCAACGGGTGAGCCACTCGTCGGCATAATCTTCAAGTACATAGTTGATAAAACGGATGACCGGGTCTGTTGGATAGAGGCTTCTTTCGTCCGACAACGATTCCAGTTGCGCTAGAATCGGCGTGGAATCAGTGATTGCTTTTAATTCACCGCCAACGTCTGCGCCATAGAATGTGGGTAGTAAGCCAACCTTAGGTACCGGCAATGACTGCCAGTCAGGGTAGCCTGCGGGGATCGGAATACCCGGCTGACCAATAATGAATCGATAGGGAAGCCTTCGATACCTTAGCGCCGCAAGAGACTTTCTTGTGTAGGGACTGCCATGAACACCCTGCAACTTAACGGGTACTGTTAGCTCAGTCATTTCTATGCCACCCAATCATTTCTAATCCGTTCTGTGATTTGTAATACTACTGCCAAGCTTTCAACTATATAGACGTCGCTCGAAATATAAACCGTGACAATCCCTAAAGTGAAAAAATATGCTACTTGACTACAATCGCATCGATCCTGAATTGTTACCCGCGCTGGAAGCATTGCCCGCGCTAGATTTGAACCGGGATAATATTGCTCGTATACGCGACCTCATCGCTTCACGCCCCCGGCCTTCTTCTTCCGTCAAGGTACTTTCTGACAGAAAAACAATCGATACCGAGGACGGTACAGTTGATGTTTATATTTATCGAAAGAATGAGCAACCCGCCCAACCAGCCGTACTTTGGATCCATGGTGGCGGATATATCATGGGTAACGCGGAGGATGAAAGAGCAAAAATCATCGCAGATCACTGCAACTGCACCGTCTTTTCTGTAGATTACCGCCTGGCACCTGAACACCCCTTTCCAGCAGGACCCAATGATTGTTACGCAGCGCTCGGCTGGATAATGAATGACGCCAAGGCGTTAGGAATAGATAAGGACAGGGTAGCGATCGGAGGCGCCAGTGCTGGCAGCGGGATGGCTGCCGGCGTTGCGCTCATGAATAGAGACAAGGACAACTTTCCTTTGCAGCTACAACTGCTGCTTTACCCGATGATCGACAACCTTCACGCAACCCGTTCCGGAAAACTTGAAAATCACCCGATCTGGAAGCGATCCACCTCCTTCAACGCCTGGGAAATGTACCTGGATGGTATTCCCGGAAAGCAGGCATCGCCCTACGCAGCCGCTACAAGGGCTATTGACCTTACCGGGTTACCTCCGGCCTACCTCTGTGTGGGTTCCGAAGATCTTTTCCGAGATGAGAATATTGACTACGCACAGCGACTAATGGCCGCAGATGTTCCTTGTGAGTTTTCGATTTTCCCCGGACTCTATCATGGGGCTGATTCGTTCATCCCCACCGCAAGAGTCAGCCGCCGTCTGAATCGGGCATTTCTTCACGCACTTGACCACGCCTTAGATCCAAAGCTTGCCTAAGCTTCCTCTTTCAATTTTTGAGCGCCCAGTGCTGAAGCCAAAGACATGATATGACGGTTACCCCGGTTCCATAAAATTTTCAGGGTAACCGTGTTAATCAGCCATTTGCCATTCACTTTCTCCAACTGGTCTATGTAGTAACCGCCAAGGGCAAAGTCAGGGCTGCCCTGGTTGTTCTGG
>JABIVN010000607.1 GCA_018667205.1 Gammaproteobacteria bacterium
AATGTTCGAAGCGCTCATTGAGTTCATAGAGGACACAATATTTTCCAGAATCACACAAATCATGAAGGAAGAGATGCAGGCAGATAAACGCTGCGAAAAGATTCTGGGGCTTATTCTAACGTTCTGTGAACGCAACCCCGGTATTACACGAATACTCACCGGTGATCCACTCGCCGGAGAAACCGAAAGATTAAGACAAAGAGTCACCCAGTTATTCGATAGAATCGAAGCTCAACTACGACAGATCATGAGAGAGATGCCCTTAAGAGGAGAGCAGAAAACGTCGACTGACCCCGTCGTTGCCGCTAACTTATTATTGTCACTCGTTGAAGGTCGAATAGGCCAGTACGTGCGTAGTGATTTTGAGCGTAAACCGACAACCGAATGGGATGTCCAGTGGCAGGTGTTAAGAGAGGGCTTGTTTTAGAAAAGTTACCCGGCAAGGATTGCTCAGTCAGTGATGATTTTAGTTACCGTTGAGTTAGGCCAACTCATGTTGATCAATCACAACTCCTTAGTATTCGATAGCCGCGGCAATGAGCGTCAGCTCGCGACCAGGGCCCCTGGTCTTCCTGCTTGATGACGCCCACTGTGAGACTTCCGGTAACCTGCCGCCCCCATTGAAAATTGCGAGTCCATTTTTAGCCACCGGCCTCTTATGGGCCTGGTAACACCGAAACGATATCCCCGTTTTTATATAGACTTTTATATCGACCTTTATAAGAACCCTTATAAAAGCCCTTATAAAAACCCTTATATCAACAAAGTTAAGCCGCTATTTTTTTAATGTAAACGGCAAGACCCCGCCAGCATATCAACAGTAGGGCCGCTAGACAGTAGGTCGACCAGACGGGGTGTTATCAGAAAGACGCTATTCCGTACTCCGCATGGTAGGAACTTATCGCCTTAAGCTCGTCTTTATATGCTCCGTTTTCCTCAAGAAACTGAACGATATCGTTCAGCGTCACCACGCTAAGGACGCGAAGACCATAATCTCGCTCAACTTCCTGAATCGCGGACAGGTCTGCTTTACCTCGTTCCTGTCGATCAATGGCCACGATTACGGCGCTCGCCGTCGCTTTTTGACTATCTCCAAAAAACGACATAACTTCTCGGATCGCAGTCCCTGCAGTTATTACATCATCGACAATAACCACGTTGCCCTCCAATCGTGCGCCAACGAGTGTTCCGCCCTCACCGTGGCTTTTTGCCTCCTTACGGTTAAACACGTACGGCATGTCAATTTGGTATTGATTTGCCATCGCTATAGAGGTGGCCGCAACCAGGGGAATTCCTTTGTACGCAGGTCCAAAGAGGCAATCCGCTGCTAATCCACTAGCCACTAGGACTTCAGCGTAATAAGAACCGAGGCGGGCGAGGGCACCGCCAGTCTTAAATTCCCCAGCATTAAAGAAATATGGGCTCTTTCGACCTGATTTAAGGTCGAATTCTCCAAATCTCAGGACATCATGGTCTAACGCAAACTCAATAAACCCCTTTTTATAGTCAGCCAACATTAGAGTTCACCGGCAAGCGCTGCCCGTTGGATAGCCCGAAGTTCAGCGGTGCCTTTTTCTGCCAGACGTAGCATTTCCATGAGTTCTTCCCGGTTAAAGGGTTCATCTTCAGCGGTACCCTGAATTTCGATAAATCGACCATCTTCAGCAACGACGACGTTCATATCGGTGTCCGCCTTGGAGTCTTCCACGTATTCCAGATCCAGAACTGGCACTCCACCAACGATTCCCACTGAAACGGCAGAGATGAGTTGGGTATTAGGTGTCGTACCCAGCGTTTTTATCGCCTCTAAAAGAGCGACACACGCGCCGGTAATTGAAGCCGTTCTGGTACCTCCATCTGCCTGAATGACGTCACAGTCAATACGCACGGTATATTCACCGAGATCTTTCAGATCCACCGCTGCCCTGAGTGACCGACCGATAAGACGCTGAATCTCTACTGTCCTGCCGCCCTGCTTACCTTTGGCCGCTTCTCTGCCCATTCTTGTATCTGTAGACCGCGGTAGCATCCCATATTCAGACGTGATCCAGCCCTGCCCACTGCCGCGAAGAAAAGATGGAACGCCAGATTCGACAGATGCTGTACAAATGACTTTGGTATCACCAAAACCAACGAGCACCGACCCTTCCGCGTGTTTATTAATATTCCTTTCCATTGTTACTTCTCGCATTTGATCAGGTTCACGAGATACCAGTCGTTTTGTGCTCATTATTGCTCCGTTGTATAAAAACTCCATTATACTTACCGAACGCAATAGATAACGAGAAATCCAATGACAAGAAGTATGACGGCGTTCTCCCGTCAGAAACATGGGGCCGCAGTATGGGAGATTCGCAGCGTGAATCATCGCTACCTTGACGTCAGTTTCCGCATGCCAGAGAACCTTCGACATCTGGAGACCGAACTGAAATCCCAGTTTAAAGACAAGGTCCAGCGAGGGAAAATTGAATGCACCCTTAAAATCAGCGCAGGAGAACTGAAGACTCGAATTAGTATCAACCAGAATCTGGTGCAGGATCTGCACGCCGCAATGGGCCAAATCGCAGAAATAACAGGCATGGAAGACCGTGGTGATATTCTATCTCTGCTGCGCTGGCCCGACGTTCTAACAACAGAAGAATCAGGCGATGATCAGATGATAGACGCCCGCCAAGGCTTCAAACTGGCGGTGGCCCAGTTGGTGGAAATGCGGGAACGTGAGGGAACTGAGTTGGCCGGGCTTCTCGAAGGCAGGCTCAGCGATATTGAGACGACCGTCGTAAAACTAAGAGAGGAGACACCGACAATTATCGCTCATCAACACGAGCGACTGTTGAAACGGTTGAGCGATATCGATGTTGAGGTCGACCCTGGGCGCGTTGAACAGGAACTGGTCATTCTTTCCCAAAAACTGGACGTCGCCGAGGAATTGGATAGGCTGGTCACACATGTTTTAGAAGTCAGAAGAAACCTCAAGGTGAATGAACCTGTCGGTCGACGTCTAGATTTTCTGATGCAGGAACTCAACAGGGAAGCAAACACCTTGTCTTCGAAGGCCGCTGCAACGTCGACCACGATGCAGGCCGTTGACCTGAAAGTCTCGATTGAACAAATGCGGGAACAGATACAGAACATTGAATGAATAAACAACACAGGGCAGAAAACAGGGCAGAAAAAAAAACAGAAAACAGAGGGCAACTCTTTGTCATCTCTGCACCATCCGGCGCCGGTAAAACAAGCCTGGTACGGGCATTGATGGAACGCTCAAACACCACCGGTGTCGCCATCTCGCACACCACCAGGGCCATGCGGCCGGAAGAAGCGGATGGGATCAACTATCATTTCGTCTCCGTAGACGACTTCACCGCCATGGCAGACCGGGGTGAATTTTTAGAATCGGCAACCGTGTTCGAGCATCTTTACGGCACGAGTTCCAGTGCCGTGAATCTCATTCTACGGCAGGGTAAGCATCTTATTCTTGAAATAGACTGGCAAGGTGCAGCGCAAGTACGGCAAAAGTTACCGAGCACCCAGTCGATTTTCATTTTCCCGCCTTCCCTCGACGCCCTTCGTGATCGACTCGAAAACCGCGCCCAGGATGACGTAGAAACTGTTGATAAAAGGATGTCTGCCGTCTTTGAAGAGCTATCACACTGGCAGGAATTCGATTACCTGATCGTGAACGACCAATTCGATACCGCACTTGCGCAATTACAGTCGGTCGTCGCGGGCCAAGGGAGTGATCACCATATCAGTAAGCAGATGAAGGCCCTCGGGCCTCTGATTGATGGTTTATTACCACAATAACAGTCATTTATTGTTTAATAGTATCGATGTGGCTACAATGCGCGGTCCTTGAACGCCTACCCTCTGCCTTTTGGGGGAAGCAACACTGAATTGAATGGAGCACCCATGGCGCGAGTAACCGTAGAAGATTGTTTGGAAAACGTAGCGAACCGATTTGAACTGGTGATGGTTTCCAGCAAACGAGCTCGACAAATTGCAACTGGCGGCAAAGACGCGCTTGTGCCAATCGAAAATGATAAGCCAACCGTACTGGCCCTGCGTGAAATTGCGGCAGGTCTGGTGACTGCAGCGATCCTTGTAGAGCCAACCCAAGAAGAAACCGAAGCATTAGCACTTAGTGCAGTACAGGACGGATTTGAACAACACGAACAAGAGCTCAACAACCTCTAGCGGAAACCAAAAAAATCCGGGCGGGGAATTTACCTGTCCAATTCTTAAGTCGGGGTTCTGCTACTTTGTAGCCCCCTTACCTGGGGTTAGTACACTGTGTTAACCCCGGATGAACTGACCATCGACTCATTCGCCAGCGATCTCGGCGTATATCTTGAGCCAGAACAAATAGACCAGGTCGTTAAGGCCTATCACTTCGCCGATAATGCCCACAAGGGGCAGAAACGAAAATCCGGCGAACCCTACATAACCCATCCGCTAGCCGTTGCTAATATCCTCGCTGAAATGCACATGGACCACCAGTGTCTGATGGCTGCGTTGCTCCACGATGTCATAGAAGACACGAGCATTCCCAAACACACCCTGGGTCAGGAATTCGACCACGAGGTTGCTGAACTGGTCGATGGTGTGAGCAAACTTAAGAGCATGTTCCATTCCAGGGCAGAAGCACAGGCCGAAAACTTCCAGAAGATGACGCTGGCGATGGCGAAGGACATCAGAGTAATCTTGGTAAAGCTCGCAGACCGCCTCCACAACATGCGGACGCTTGGGCACCTTGACGGAGACAGGCGGCGACGTATCGCCAAAGAGACGTTGGAAATCTACGCCCCTATTGCGCTGCGCCTTGGTATGAACAGCATTCGAATCGAATTCGAAGAACTGGGTTTCAAGGCGATGTATCCTCTGCGATCTAGCATGATCGAGAAAGCGGTCAGGAAAGCGAGGGGTAACCGTAAAGAAATCGTTACTAACATCCAGGAGTCAATAAGCAGCACCTTGGAAAGAGAGGGTGTCTCAGCGAAAGTGTTCGGCAGGGAAAAGCACCTCTACAGTATTTACGACAAGATGCGCAGCAAGCGGAAGTCATTCAACGAAATCATGGACGTTTTCGCGTTCCGCATCCTGGTCGATTCGGCAGACAACTGCTACCGCGCACTGGGTACAGTCCATAATTTGTACAAACCAGTCGCCGGACGCTTCAAGGACTATGTCGCTATTCCGAAAGCCAATGGATACCAGTCTCTGCATACAACGCTATTTGGTATGCACGGAATCCCGATCGAGATTCAAATCAGAACAAACGAGATGGAGACGCTTGCCAACAATGGTATTGCCGGTCACTACCTCTACAAGACAAAGGATGGATCCACCAGTGGCTCGCACGAGCGAGCCCGTGAATGGATGAAGGATCTTCTGGAGTTACAGCAGAGTGCAGGAAACTCCCTGGAATTCATCGAGAACGTTAAAATTGACCTGTTTCCAGATGAGGTCTACGTGTTTTCACCGGTAGGTGAGATCTTCGATCTGCCACAGGGTGCAACACCCGTAGACTTTGCCTACGCACTGCACACCGATATTGGGAACAGCTGCGTCGCCTGCCGTATTGACCGAAGGCTGGCGCCCTTGTCGGCAACGCTAGAATCCGGCCAAACTGTAGAGATTATCCGCGCACCAGGGGCGCAGCCTAACCCTGCGTGGCTTGGATTCGTGGTGACCGGCAAGGCCAGGAGTAGTATCAGGCATACGCTTAAACAGCAGCAAAAAAATGAGTCAACGATACTGGGCCGGCGACTGATGGAACGTACCCTTGATCATCACGGGTTGACCGTTGACGATATTGACCAGGCAAAGCTTGAGACAGTGCTTAAGGAGCGAAAAATTGCCTCTCTTGACGACCTTTTGTCGGAGATAGGACTAGGAAACCAGATGGCTAGTATTGTCGTTAAGCGCTTACTTGGCAATGTTAAGGAACTAGAGAACGCGGAGGAAGGCGGTCCACTGGCAATAAAGGGTACCGAGGGACTGGTCGTCAGCTACGCCCGCTGCTGTCACCCGATCCCCGGGGATCCAATTATTGGACACGTTTCCGCAGGCAGAGGAATCGTCATTCATACGGATACCTGCAGGAATATGGTCGAACTCAGGCATAAGCCGGAGGAAATTATGGGCGTCCGATGGGAACCCAATGTCGCGCAGGAGTTCTCGGTAGAACTCAGAGTCCAGCTTGAGCACCAACGAGGCATCATCGCGGTAGTGGCATCAACTGTCACCGAGGCAAATGCCAATATCGAGCGAATCAACATGGTGGAAAAGGACGCGCATCTTGGCATAGTGAATATGGTGATCAACGTACAGGACCGCATCCACCTTGCCAACGTGATTAAAAGGCTCAGAACAATTAAGGCTATCAATAGAATTGTAAGGGTAAGAAACTGATGAAAAAAGCGATTAGCACCAAAAATGCGCCCGCCGCTATTGGTACTTATTCCCAAGCGATACAACATGATGGGCTACTTTACGTTAGCGGCCAGATCCCACTCGTTCCAACCACGATGGAACTCGTTAGCCCCGATATTGAACAACAGATCAATCAGGTATTTGACAACCTTTCTGCGATCGCTGGCGCAGCGGGAACGACGCTTAACAACACGGTCAAATTTACGGTTTACCTCACTGATCTTGGTCATTTTCCCTGGGTTAACCAGGTGATGGCCCAGCGGTTAGTGCAGCCGTACCCTGCCCGCGTTGCCCTTGAAGTATCAGGTCTACCCAGATCAGCGCTCGTAGAGATCGATGCAATCATCTCGATTAGTTAGGAGACCCGGTCATGCCTGGCGACCTGGCAAACATTGATGTCACCAGCCTTAAAGGGGTTGGTCCAGCGCTGAGCGAAAAGTTGGCCAAGCTCGGCATCAAGACGGTTCAGGATATCCTGTTTCACTTACCCTCTAGATACGAAGATCGAACCCAGATAACGTCGATTGGCGCGAGTGTCCCAGGAGAATCCTATGTCTTGGAAGGCGAGATAGTTGCCTGTGAAGTTGCTTATGGCAGGCGAAGGAGCCTGCTCGCCTACCTTCAGGACAGCACAGGAAAGATTGGCCTGCGGTTCTATCACTTTTCAAGCGCCCAACACCAAAACTTAAAAACAGCCGGTGCCATTCGGTGTTTTGGAGAAGTGCGGGCAGGTGCGTCCGGCCTTGAGATTTATCACCCGGAGTATTCACAGCTGAGCAACGCACCGGATATGGAGGAATCCCTAACCCCAGTCTATCCCACCACCGAAGGCATCAGTCAGACTCGATATCGGATGCTGGTCGCGCAGGTCCTAGATCGACTAGCACAAACCGCTATTGAAGAACTATTGCCGGACCGCTGGGATACGTCCCTTGGTGAGGCGATAACCTATCTGCACCATCCACCACCGGATACTGACGTTGATCAGCTAATGGACGGCAAGCATCCATCGCAAATACGGCTGGCCTTCGAAGAACTGACCGCCCATCAGGTGAGTCTCCGAATCGTCAGGGAAAGGATCCAAGAACTGCACGCGCCCGCGCTTGATTCACCTTCAAGCAGTTACGCTGAGGTCAAACAATCATTCGGATTTACGCTGACTGGCGCGCAGCAACGGGTCGCAGATGAGGTAGCGACGGACTTGATGAAGAATCGGCCGTCACTACGCCTGATTCAGGGAGATGTAGGCTCCGGTAAAACCGTCATCGCCGCACTGGCGTCGGTACATGCTTTTGAGAACAATTTGCAAACCGCCCTAATGGCGCCAACGGAGCTTCTTGCAGAACAGCATTTCATCAACATGACTAGCTGGCTGGCGCCACTGGGCATCAAAACCGCTTGGCTAACCGGCCGAGTGACAGGGAAGAAAAGAGTCGCGGAGCTCTCTAAAATCCTGAAGGGGGACGCGGCCGTGATCATCGGCACACATGCCTTGTTCCAGAAAAATGTCATATTTAGAAATCTGGGGCTGGTCATTGTCGATGAACAGCACCGGTTTGGCGTACACCAGAGACTGGCATTGCGAGAAAAGGGCAGTGCTGGCGGTACATCACCCCATCAACTTGTCATGACAGCAACGCCAATACCAAGAACGCTTTCAATGAGTATTTATGCGGATATGGACGTGTCAGTGATCAACGAGTTGCCACCTGGGAGAACGCCTGTCACAACCACTGTGATGTCCGATGAGAAACGAGATTCGGTCATCTCCCGGGTCGCGGATGCCTGTGCGGAAGGGCGTCAGATTTACTGGGTTTGCACTCTGATAGAAGAAAGTGAGGTATTACAGTGTCAGGCGGCCGAGGTGACAGAGAAAGAACTCGAAACGATGCTACCGGGCGTCCGGGTCGGACTAGTTCACGGCCGAATGGCATCAGCGGCTAAAATTGATGTCATGAACCAATTTAAATCGAGGCAACTGGACCTGTTGGTTGCGACAACGGTTATCGAAGTCGGCGTCGATGTACCCAATGCCAGCCTGATGGTGATCGAAAACTCGGAACGGCTTGGGTTAGCCCAGTTACACCAACTGAGAGGGCGCATTGGGCGAGGGACGATAGACTCTCACTGCGTACTTTTGTATCGAAAACCGCTTGGCAAGCTGAGTAAAGAACGCCTGGAGGTCATGAGGCAAAGCAATGACGGGTTTTTTATTGCGGAGCGGGATCTAGAAATC
>JABIVN010000608.1 GCA_018667205.1 Gammaproteobacteria bacterium
AAAGACGAACTGATGCCAAGATATGCGTCGCTCATCTATAACGGCTACTGGTGGTCGCCAGAGCGCAAGGCGCTGCAGGCGCTTATCGATGATTCTCAAGAGAACGTGAGTGGCACAGTCAGGCTGAAGCTATATAAGGGTAACGTGATGCTGGTTGGGCGAGAATCGGCAACTGAAAGCCTGTACGACGCTGACATTGTTACGTTTGAGGACGATGCCGGTGCTTATGACCAATCGGATGCCGGCGGGTTTATCAAACTGAACGCGCTGCGACTAAAACTCGCGAGCAAACTGGGTCGCAAGCTAACCTAGGCAACTGCTGATTAACGTTTTGTCGTGATTGCAGTGTTGAAGTCACGCTCTAAACCTTATGGTCTTGGTGCGGGATGGTCTTTTTTTGATGGGACGCTTGACAGAATTATGGGACGCTTGATGGAATTATGGGAAGCTTGGTGGAAAAGCCCCATAAAAAAGGGCATTAATCAAAAGTCCCTCGAGAGATCAGTCTAGTTCGGTTTTGTCTTTGAACTCACAAAGGTCAGAGATGACACAAGCACCGCATCTGGGTTTTCTGGCGGTGCAGATATATCGCCCGTGCAGGATCAGCCAGTGGTGAGAGTCCCGAATAAATTCGTCCGGGATGACCTTCAGCAGCTTCTTTTCGACCTGCAGTACGTTTTTACCAGGCGCGAATCGTGTTCGGTTCGAGATTCTAAAAATGTGGGTATCCACTGCCATGGTAGGTTCGCCAAAGGCGGTATTGAGTACAACATTGGCGGTCTTCCTGCCGACGCCGGGCAGTGCTTCCAATGCCTCTCTGGTCCTTGGTACTTCAGAGCCATATTCAGCAAAGAGAATCCGGCATGTCTTGATGATGTTGTTCGCCTTGGTGTTATATAAACCAATCGTTTTAACATAGCTTTTAAGCTTAGGCAGACCGAGTGCAACGATGGCTTCCGGGGTGTTGGCAACGGCGTAGAGTTTTTCTGTGGCTTTGTTGACGCTTACGTCTGTTGCCTGGGCGGAAAGGATGACTGATATAAGAAGTTCAAAGTCAGACTGGTAGTTGAGCTCTGTCTTCGGGTTCGGGTTCTCTGCCCGCAGTCGCGACAGGATTTCGACTCTTTTTTCAGCGTTCATCTTAGGGCTCCATCGATGACATTTTTAGCTGCGATCAGGCAGCCCAGGGTCAGGAATGCCCCTGGAGGCAGGGCGACTAACAAAAATCCACTGTCCGCTATCTGGATAGTCATGTCGGGCGTTCCCGTTAGCAGGTGCAGGTTGGCGAACAGGGTTCCGTTGCCAGCAATCTCACGAATTGTGCCCATCAGTAGTAGCACCAACAGGAAGCCGGTACCCATCATGAGACCGTCAAATGTCGACAGGATGATGGGGTTTTTTGAAGCAAATGCCTCGGCCCTGCCTAGCAGTGTGCAGTTTGTGACGATCAGGGCAACGAACAGCCCAATGCGCTGATGCATATCGAAGAACCAGTACTGTAGGCTGAGATCTGCCAGGGTGACAAAGGTGGCGATCACCAGGATCTGGACCGGCAACCGGGTCTCGTCATCCAGGAGTCCACGCATCAGGCTGATGGTGAAGTTTGACAGGGTTAAAACGACAAGCGTGGTCAGGCCAAGTCCAAGGCTTGTCGCAAATGAATTGGACGTTGCCAGCAGGGGGCAAAGCCCCAGCAATTGAACCAGTGCAGGGTTGTTTTTCCACAGACCATCTTTCGCAAGGCTAATCGCAGTCATTCAGCAAGGGTCTCGGCAATGGCGTTGGTGACGGCTCTGGAAGTAATGGTTGCGCCTGAAATAATATCGATGTCACCCTCAGGGGATAGTGTCCAGTTGGTGTGGTGGGCAGATTTTCCAACGAACTGGTGTATCCAGGTAGAGACTTCGGGTTCAATTTTGTCGCCGATGCCAGGGGTTTCTTCATGATGAGTGACTCGAACGCTAATGACCTCTCTATCACCGGTTAACGAGGTTAGTGTAAGCGCAATTAGCAGGTCGATTTTTCCATTGTAACCATGGCTGGTCGTGAGTTGCTCGATCGTGCCGATTTGAGTTCCTTCCCTGAACACGCTGTAACCACTAGAGGATTTCTCTAACTCTGCGCCGTTCACCATTTCCCGGAGTAGTCGTTCTTCATATTGACGCTGGTTAGATTCAATGGTCTTTTTTGTGATCTGATGGGTAAACGCCAGGAAAAAAGCACAGCTCAGTGCCAGCAGCGTGGGTTTCAGAATTTTCCTAAAAAGCGTCTTGTTAATGGCCATGCGAATAGTCATCTGGGCTTCATCGTTGACCGATCCCTCTGGGTAAATACATGGTCAATCAATGGTGCGGTCGCATTCATCAGGAGTATCGCAAATGCGACCCCTTCAGGGTATGCCCCCCAGGATCGTATGATGAAGACGATCAGGCCGACGCCGGCCCCAAACACGAGCAGCCCAATTCTGTGACCGGGACAGGTCACTGGATCTGTTGCGATAAAAAAGGCGGTAAACATGCTGGCCCCCGCAAACAAGGTAAATGCGGGAGAGCCAAGGCTCGCCGAAGAGCCGCCATCATAAAATACCAGTGAAAGTAGCCCGAGTGTTGCTAAAAACGAAGTCGGTATTTGCCAGGGAATGAGCTTTCTGTAAAGCAGGAACAGGCCGCCGATAAGAAATGCCAGATTAATGCTTGCCCAGGTTTGCCAGTTGATTTCCTGTGTACCTGACGCCGCAAAGAATTCGTCGTTGGTGGCGGCGATTCTGAACTTATAGGCATCGAGCGGGGTCGCAGCAGTTATCCCGTCATAGTGTTCCTGGGTTGCGCTGGTGCTCAATTTTGCCGTGAAGCTGGTGGCCGCGTCTTTGAGCCCCAAATTTGTGGAGCCGGGGGCGGGCCAGTGAGACATCGCTAGGGGGAAGGAAATAATCAGCATGGCAAACCCGACCATCGCCGGGTTAAATACATTATTTCCTGAACCGCCGTAAAGGTGTTTGCCAAAGACCACCGCAAAGCCTGTGCCAATGGCGATCATCCAGAAGGGAAGCAGGGGTGGCAGGCAAAGACCTAGCAGGGCGCCGGCAAGCACAGCCGTACCATCTGCCAGTGAGTCCAAGGGTCGCGAACGCAGCTTAAGTACCAGTGCTTCACAAATCACGGCGGTCACCGATGCAGCGGCCACGTTCAGCAACACCCCGATACCAAAGTGCCAGGTAAAAACGGCGAACCCCGGTAGCAGGGCTAGCAATGTGATGCGCATGATCTGCGCTGTTTTATTGCCGTTCCCTGATTTTTTTCTATCCTTCAAGGCTGTTTATTCCGGCTCAAGGCTGTTTCCAGCAAAAGCTGTCGGGCTGATTGACTGGGGCGATTGGCGACGCGGTTGCTGGTGCTGGCAAGGCGAGTTCCTCGGGCCAGGTATCGCTGCTCGGTTTCAGTGGCCAGTTGAGCCTTTTTCGTTGCCGCTGTTTTTCTTTGTTTAGCGACTTTAAAAGTATGGGTAAGGGGTATCTCGCTTGGACACACGTTATCGCACAGTCCGCATACGATGCAGCTGTCCAGGTTCAGAGCATTCGTCTGGTCGCCATTTTCCCGGAACCAGTAAAGAAGTTGTGGTTGCAGGTTTCGGGGACATGCCTCGTTACACTGGCCACAGTTTATACAGGGAATCGCATGCTCACGAAACTCTGCGTGAGTTTCTTCACCGGGGGCTTCGATCAGATCAATACAGTCTACGGGACAAGGATCCCTGCAAAGGTCGCAGCCCGTGCAGTCAGTTGCGATGACGGTGTGCATCAGTTGGTGAGCACCAACGATAGCATCTACCGGGCAGGCAGCAATGCACAGTGTGCAGCCGATGCATTCCTCTTCCCGGATAACCGCGAGCATGGTTGGTGTGAATTCCCCACATTCATCGTTGAGTGCAAGGGGTTCGCGTCCCAGTAAGTTCGCGAGTGCTGTAATAGTTTGTTCACCTCCCGGTGGACAACGATTGATCGCTTCACCGTTGGCGATCGCTTCGGCATAAGGTTTACAGCCGGGGTAACCGCACTGCGCGCACTGTGTCTGGGGCAATTGCGAATTGATCAGGGTGATCAGCGAAGTTGTCTTGGGTTCTAGCCTGTCACGGGTGATGACGAGCAGCAGCGCGGAAAACGCGCCAAGGCCTGTCAGCAGTAATATGTCCGTCACCAGGTTCATCATGACATACCGGTAAAGCCGAGAAAGGCGAGTGAAAGTATGCCAGCAGTGATCATATTGATCGCTGCACCTTTAAACGGTGCGGGGATATCTGCCGCTTCCTGCTTCTCTCTGATTGCTGAGAACACGATCAAGAGACCAGAAAAACCCAGCGCTGCGCCAAATCCATAGATAAGGCTTTCGGCAAACCCATGTGCCTGTCGAGTGTTTAACAGGGCAACTCCAAGGACAGCGCAGTTGGTGGTAATCAGGGGTACAAAGATGCCTAGCACCTCATGCAGCAGCGGTTGGGTTGCACGCATGACAACTTCGGAGAACTGCACCATAGTGCCGATAACGACAATAAAGGCGATGATTCGAAGGTACTCCAGGTTAAAGGGTGTCAGCAGGTAGGTATCTAGTAGGTAGCTGATGCCGCAAGACAGTGTCAGTACAAACGTCGTTGCCGCGGACATACCGATGGCGGTTCCAAGGCGCTGGCTTGCGCCCATAAAAGGACACAGGCCCAGGAATTGCACCATCACAAAATTGTTGACGAACATGGTCGTCAGTAGGATTAGCAAGGTATCAGGCAAGTGCTAGTTACCGTCCGAAAAGTGGTGTTCCGTGCCTTTAAGATTCGTCATCAGGACAACGTTAGTTTAAAAATCGATTACTTGGCGGAAAATAACCACCGCGGTGATTATTTCCCGGAGAGGATCGGGCTAATGTTAGCTGACTTTCATCCCCGGGTGGGCGCCATTATCGGGTTCAAGCAGATAGATTTCTTCGCCGCCGGGTCCGGCCGCCAGTACCATGCCTTCGCTCATCCCAAACTTCATCTTCCGCGGTGCCAGGTTGGCCACCATAACTGTCAGCTTCCCGACAAGGTTCTCTGGGTTATAAGCAGCTTTGATTCCTGCGAAGACGTTTCTTGTGGTGTCGTCTCCAAGGTCCAGCGTGAGCTGTAATAACTTGTCTGCGCCCTCCACGTGCTCGGCCTTGACGATCTTTACGATTCTCAAGTCCACCTTGGCGAAATCATCGAACTCGATGGTCGGGCTTTCAGGTTCTGCGATCACGGCGGGTTCCTCTGCTGCCATTGAAGCGTTAACGATGGCAGCCACCTTCTCTGGCTCGATTCGAGTCATCAGGGGCTTGAATTTGTTAATGGTGTGTCCGGTCAATCTAGTGTCCAGGTCACCCCATACGAGTGGCGCTATTCCAAGAAATGCTTCGGATTTTTCGGCTAAGCGTGGCAGTACCGGTTTCAGGTAGGTCACCAGCAGGCGATAGAAATTCAACCCGTCTGAGCAGACCTGTTGAACGAGGTGCCTTTTGTCCTCTTCCTTAATGAGCACCCAGGGCTTATGTTCGTCAATATATTGATTCGCTTTGTCCGCAAGCGCCATGATATCCCGAAGAGCTTTCCCGTAGTCGCTATTCTCGTAGTGTAGCGCGATATCGTCGCTGGCTGACGAAAATTCCGCCAGGATGGGATTGTCTGACGTTGGTGCCAGTTGGCCATCAAATTGTTTGTTGATAAATCCTGCGCAGCGGGAGGCGATGTTCACGACTTTTCCAACGACGTCAGAATTAACCCTCTGTACAAAGTCATCAAGATTAATATCAAGGTCATCGACACCACCGCTCATTTTCGCTGCAAAGTAATAGCGCAGGTACTCAGGGTCCAGGTGGTCCAGGTAGGTTCGGGCATTGATAAAGGTGCCGCGTGATTTAGACATCTTCAGGCCATTGATGGTGGCAAAGCCATGTGCGTGTACCCGGGTAGGTGTTCTGTATCCTGCGGTATCCAGCATGGCGGGCCAGAACAGGGCGTGGAAATTAATAATGTCCTTACCAATAAAGTGGTGGACTTCGCAGGTTGAATCCTTTTTCCAGAAGTCATCAAATATCAGGTCGTTTGCTTCGCAGTGTTTCTGGAATGCCGCCATATATCCGATAGGCGCATCTAGCCAAACATAAAAATATTTGCCGGGCGCCCCGGGAATTTCAAACCCGAAATAGGGTGCGTCCCGGCTGATATCCCAGTCTTGCAGACCGGCGTCAAGCCATTCAGACAGTTTGTTGGTGACCTGAACCTGCAGGGTACCGCTGCGTGTCCACTTTGTCAGAAAATCTGTGAAGTTAGAAAGCGCGAAAAAGTAATGAGTCGATTCCTTTAGCACGGGTGTCGCGCCAGAGAGCTTCGACACGGGGTTGATCAGGTCTGTGGCGTCATAAGTTGCGCCGCAGGCTTCACAGTTATCGCCATATTGGCCCTCTGTCTTGCACTTGGGACAGGTGCCAACAATGAAGCGGTCTGCGAGGAACATTTCTTTTTCAGGGTCATAAAGCTGGTCAACCGAGCGGGTTTTGATTTGCTTTGCTTCAACCAGCCGATTGTAGATCTGCTCACTCAGCGCTTTGTTCTCTTCCGAGTGAGTTGAGTAATAGTTGTCGTGGCTGATCATGAAACCGTTAAAGTCGCTGCGATGTTCAGCGTTGACTTCCTCGATGAGTTTTTCCGGCGTGATGCCAAGTTCCTCGGCCCGCAGCATGGTGGCTGTGCCATGGGTGTCATCGGCGCAGACGTAGATACACTCGTGACCGCGCATACGCTGAAAGCGAATCCAGATATCTGTTTGAATATGCTCCATCAAATGCCCCAGGTGAATAGACCCGTTGGCATTCGGAAGGGCGCTGGTAACCAGAATACGACGCTTTTCCATGAAAGTGTTTTTGCTGCAGAATTTGGGGTGCTAAATATATAGATGAAGGCACCTAATTGCACCTTGAAACGGTATTTCGCTGGTCTGGAGCACTTGAATTACCGCCAGTCTCGTGGGAGGCTTTCGTTCGCGGGTAGACCGCGTAAATAACTCGGAGATAAAAAATCAGTAATTCGGCCATAGAGAAATTTGAACTACCCAGCGTGAAACACATTGTAGCCGTTGCTTCGGGTAAGGGGGGGGTCGGTAAATCTACCGTTTCAGTTAACCTTGCGGTGGCGCTGGCGGCCTCGGGTAAACGTGTGGGGTTACTTGACGCTGATATCTACGGTCCCAGTCAGGGCGCGCTGCTGGGCATACCAGAGGGCACTCGGCCTGATGTGAGCAATGAGTTGCTGCAACCGTTGATGGCCCACGGTGTGGGATGTATGTCTATGGGATTCGTGACGTCCGAAAGAACGCCCGCGATATGGCGTGGACCCATGGCTAGCGGTGCCCTGCAGCAGCTGCTCACGCAGACCGACTGGGGTGAGTTGGATTTTCTGATAGTTGATATGCCGCCAGGTACTGGTGATATTCAGCTGACGCTGGCACAGAAAGTTCCACTGGCAGGCGCGGTAATAGTAACAACGCCGCAGGATATTGCTCTGCTGGATGCCCGTAAGGGTATTGAAATGTTTCGCAAGGTTGCTGTTCCGGTCATCGGCATTGTCGAGAACATGAGTGTCCATGTCTGCAGTAGTTGCGGTCACGAAGAAGCGATCTTTGGTCAGGGCGGCGGCAAGGCGGTCGCTGGTGACTACGAAACTGAACTGCTGGGACAGTTACCTCTGACGCTGCAACTCAGGGAACAATCAGACGCGGGAACGCCGATCGTGATTGCGGACCCGGATGCTGCTACCAGCGTTACAATCCGCGCAGTTGCAGGGAAAGTACAAACCTTCGTTGCACAAAATGTCACCAAAGCGCCAGTAATAAACATCTTCAACGACTAATCATCCTGCGTGCCCTTGGCGATAGGGCTGCGGCAGCCGGTGCTGCGGCAGCCGGTGCTGCAGGGTAGTGGTTGAAGACAGCTAGGCTTTTGGCAGTGTCACCCCTGTCTGTCCCTGATACTTTCCGCCTCTATCGGCATAAGAAGTGCCGCACACTTCATCGGACTCAAAGAACAACATTTGGGCGACGCCTTCATTGGCGTAAATTTTTGCTGGAAGCGTTGTTGTGTTCGAAAATTCCAGGGTGACGTGTCCTTCCCACTCGGGTTCAAGGGGTGTGACATTCACAATGATGCCACAGCGAGCATAGGTTGATTTTCCCAGGCAGATGGTCAAAACGCTGCGGGGTATTCGAAAATATTCGATAGTTCGAGCCAGCGCGAAAGAATTCGGCGGGATAATGCAGGTATCACTTTTGATATCGACAAAACTGTTTTCGTCGAATGCCTTCGGGTCCACGGTGGCAGAGTGAATGTTGGTGAAGACCTTGAATTCATCTGAGCACCTGACATCGTAGCCA
>JABIVN010000609.1 GCA_018667205.1 Gammaproteobacteria bacterium
ACAGCGTTGATCAGCACTACGAGAGTTTGTTTAGGCGGATAGGGCCAACCTATGCCTGGTGGCGCTATTACAGTTATGAATTGATTGAAGGTAACAGGAAGCTCTCAAAAGTTGATGCAACCAGAGGCGCTACAAGGGGTTCCTGGTATGCAATGGAGCGGATCTATAAAACCTATAAAGAGTCGAAAATGAATGAAGACGCGCTGCGCGAGTTAACCAATTCATTTGACCGAGAAACTGAACCAACGGTAGCCGACCTGGCCGGCAGCGTGGTTCGGTTAACCGGGACTTTGGACCGTCAGTATGAAGAGTGGCGGCGTCTGCTGCGAGAACTTTACCAAAAGGAAACCGGCTACTGATTGGGTTCAGGGTCGATTGACCTCTGACCTAAATGGACACCCAGAGGCCCGCGCCTCGTAGAGAGCGTCACCTGTGAGTTTCCACGCTGAACCGTGAGCGTAACCATTTCGTTTCGTTCACCCTGGATTGTCAGAGCGCGCAGATCCCTGCTGCTGTACAAAGGCTCATCTTCGTAACGTAGGATGATGTCACCCTGTTGGACGCCGCTCTGTTCAGCAGCGGAGCCCAATAGTACCGAAGTCACCGCGACTCGATTGGGTTGCCCCGTGTAGTATAGGTACTTGTCGTACGAAGCTTCGTCAACTTCATCTCGAACTCGAACCTCGTCGCCTCGCAATTGAGAGATTTCCTCGCGAAAGCGATCTGTCCCCATGTAGCCTTCCCTAATGGCGTTATCTCGTAACTCAAGCCGCCGAAGTTCGGCCTCACTCTGTTTTCGGGCGATCTGCTGCGCCGTAAAGGCGTCAAGACCCGCCCTGATCAGGCCGTCGGCAACAGGAAGCGGCATGCCCGGAGAAATGAATTCTGAAAGCTCCCCACCAGCGGTGGCGAGGTCGTTTGTGGGCTGGTTGCCAGCCCGTGTTGCCCCGCCCTTCTTTTCAACCCTTTGCTCCAGAAGACCTAACCGTTGCTTTAGCTGGGTTATCTCGGACTCAAGGTTATCGTTGCGTTGTCGTTGGGCCATGGCCTCTTGATCGCTGGAATTAGTGATCGGTTGGACGATGGTCGCAGCGTGTTCTCCGGTTTGGGACCAGAGCATGCCGATAAAAATGCCGATCGTCAGGAAAACGAAAAATCCGAGGTAGTACTTAACCATGATGAAGTGTCTTTAAGTTTAGTGTTGAGTGTCTGTAGTGGCCAATATAGTTCATGTTGATGGAGTTGATGGAGTCCAAGGTGTTACCAGATCTGGGGAAAGGTTCAGGGTTGGAGTAAATCAATGCGGATAGTCTTTTCAGCGATCATCAGGCTGGCTTCATCCATCAGCTTCATTGACAGTTCCCCAGCGTCCCAGTTTATATCGATCAAACCATAGTTGCTTTCATAAAAGGGCTTTATCAGGCGATGGGGCCCAGGCTCATCAACAGGGTTCTTGACGAACGACGTTAGGGGGACGTTTAACGAAGATGTTGTTAACTCGTAGAGGGGGTAGGGTTCAAATTCGGCTAACTCATAGATCGCGGCAGAATGGCGGTCGCCAGAAACAACGATTACCCCGTTTGCCATGGATGACGAGAGTAGCCGATAGAGTCGCTCACGTTCGGTCGGCATGACCCGCCAGGATTCCCAATGGTGACCATCGGCGATGAGCTGGATCGGCGTGATGATGATTCTGATGTTCGCAGGTTTTTGAAGTTGTTCTTCCAGCCATTTCCATTGGGGCTCCCCAAGCACGCTCTGGTTTGGATCCTGGCTTTCGACATATCGGCCTATGTCTTGGTCCGGGTGACGGGTAAGTGGGGTTCGGAAAGAGCGTGTATCCAACGTGATGAACTGCACTTGTTTGTCAGTGGGTCCTAGCGTCTGTTCAAAATAAACACCGGGCCTGGAGGTACGTTCATCTGACGGCTCGATGTTCCAGACATACTCGTAAAGCGATTCCGAGAAGTCCCGGTACTTGAAATCACCGCCTGCATCATCTTTACCGTAATCATGATCGTCCCAGGCCACTAGCAGGGGCGTGGATTCGCGCAATGCCGCGAAGCTCTCTACTGCTGAAAGGTTTGCGTAGGATTCTCGCAGACTCATCAGTGTCGGGTCGTCGGATTCATCCGCCGCGTAAACGTTATCACCAAGAAATACAAAAACATCAGGGTTCTGTGCTGTTATTTCGTTGAATATCCCGCTTTTAAGCGACGGGTGATAGCAGGAACCAAGGGCTATCCTGGTTAAAGCCCTATCGGGCGCGAGACTTGCTGCCGGCATCGGCACTGCGGGAGAAAACTCGTTAGGAACCTGTTCACTTTTATCGTCGCAACCGCCGATAAATGGCAGTACGGCGAGTAGTCTTATGGCACTGATCAATCGCATGAAAACTCCTGCTTTATTTAATCTTTCTTTTCGAAGACGCCCATTTTTTTTCGAAGGAGCCATTCTTTAGTCGCGCAACTTAATGTGGGCCGTTGGCCTAGCCAATAGCTTAACTGCTAGCGTGGATATTCACCGTGTTATCAAATTGCCGAATGATAAAGGGCATATGGTCATCAATCGCCCCCAGGCACCTTTCCGCCAGTTTCATGCCGTATTCCTGGTGCCCTTGGGTTAACACCAGTGCGGCAAGGTAGAAGCCAGGAGGAATGGCAAGCCGGTAGCTGTTAAAGAGCTCACTCTGGTGATAATGAATGCCATTTTGAGTCAGTGTCTGGTGGTAGGTGTCGAGCAGCGTTTTCTCCCAGGTGCGTCGGTTCCGCGTTGTCAGACTGGTGATCATGAAATAGGCCAGGTCGAACCCGGGAGCGGCAAGGCTGCATTCGCCCCAATCGAACAGGATGAGGTCCTCGTCGCTGATTCGCATGTTATCAAGACGAAAGTCCATATGTGAGAAAACCTGTTTTTGCGCCGAAAAAAGTGACTCGTAATGGATTGATTGGCTGGCGTATCGCAGCATAAATTGAACCGGTCCGCTTTTTGGAAGTTCGGCCAGGCGATCGTGAACGAAAGTGGACATGTCGAGAGCTGCTGCCTTGAAACCAACAGAAAAGTTGGCAACGGCTTCGGGTTCACATGCCCAATAGCTGGCGTGCAGTCTGGCAAGATGGGTGACGGCGGTGGTGGCTTGATCAAAGTTTGCGCCTGATGTCACGTCGATCACAGGCCATTGTCCTGCATCCTCAAGCAACAGCAAAAATTCATGATCCGCGTTGAAATAGCACCTGGGGCTGCGAATGGCTGAGTGCCTTGATAGTTCCCGATAAAAATGTTGCTCTCTGCCATAGGAATTGAAGCGAGTTGCAAGCGCCCATTTTTCTGGATCTTCAGATGGTCGCTTTAAAATGATAGAAGTGGGCAGTGCACTGCCTTGCAAGGTGAGTCGATACAAATCCGACATGTATCCCTCTCCTGACCCTATGGGCTCAATCTGGAACGATTCGACAAGGCCGCCTAACGCCTGGCTTAGATAATCGGCGTTAATCTGTGAGATGGAAAGCATCCAGCTATTGTAAACCTAAATGTGCCTGAACCACTTGAATCGCGCTCGCCTGAAGACGTTTAGCAGGTTAACCTCCGGATTATGTTTGATGCACTTATTTACGACTCTGACGAAGAGGTCTGGTTGCGGTTTACAGATGCCTCGGCGGTCCACATTGCTAAAACCAATGAGGACGTCGCGGCTGTGCTGGATACGATCGAAGCAGCCTGCGCAGAAGGAAAATATGCGGTGGGTTATGTCAGCTTTGAAGCAGCGGGTGCTTTTGATTGCGCGTTGGTTCACCACCCTGCAGGATCGCTGCCACTTGCAGCATTTGCGATCTTCGATAAGGCCGAAGAGGCAAGTCCGGAATTTATGTCTGGGGCTGGAGCTGGGTCTGGGTTTGGGTTTGGGTCGGAACCGCTGTCGGAATCGTTAGATCTGGCGCCGATTATTGGCGAAGCAAATTTTGCTGATTCGATCCAGCAAATAAAAGCCTATCTCCTGAGCGGGGATACCTACCAAGTGAATTTCAGTCACCAGCTAAAAGGTAATACCGCAGCATCCCCAAGTTCAATTTTCTCTTTTCTCTGTCGTGCCCAACCGTCTCCCTATGCGGCGTTCATTGAAACCGATGACTACGCTATTTGTAGTGTTTCGCCAGAACTCTTTTTTGAAGTTAATGGCACCTCAATACGGACCGAGCCAATGAAAGGTACGCGACCCAGGGGTCGGTTTCCCGAAGAGGATGTTGAGCTTTGGTCAGACCTTGCCAGTTCGGAGAAAGACCGGTCAGAGAACCTGATGATTGTTGATATGGTGCGAAATGACCTGGCAAAAATTGCGGCAACGGGCAGTGTTTGCGTAGGGGAGCTATTCGCCATCAAGCGCTTCCCTACAGTATGGCAGCAGGTATCAAGCATCAGTGCAGAAACCGATGCAGGTCTTGGCGAGCTCTTTTCGGCGTTGTTTCCCTGTGCTTCTATCACTGGTGCTCCAAAAGCCAGGGCGATGGAGCTCATTCGTGAGCTCGAAACCGAGGCGCGAGGTGTTTATACGGGTGCGATTGGACTGGTTAAACCTGGTCGACGCGCCAGGTTCAGTGTAGCCATCCGTACGCTCACGATTGATAAGCGTAACAACAACGCTAATTACGGCGTGGGCTGTGGCATCGTGTGGGACTCAGATCCGTTAGAGGAATGGCAGGAGAGTCTGACTAAGGGAAAAATTCTTGGTTTTGATCGGCAACCTTTCAAGCTTCTGGAAACGATGTTGTATGAGCCGGCAAGCGGGGTGTCGCTGCTAAACCTGCATTTGGAGCGATTAAAGGCTAGCGCTGATTACTTTGAGTTCGGCATAGACGTGGAAAGTATTCGAGCTCGGCTTTGTTCGCTTCAATTGCTGAAACCAGCAAGACTAAGGTTGTTGCTGGAGCCGGGTGGCTATTATGAGGTTGAAGAGCATCCGTTGCCAGAGGCCAAATCAATGATTTCGCTGAAGCTTGCGAGCAAACCGATTAACAGCCGCGATATCTTCCTATTCCACAAGACAACACATAGGGAAGTGTATGAGCGGGCGCGAAATGATGCTGATCATTGTGATGACGTTATCCTCTGGAATGAAAAAAATGAACTCACGGAAACGACCATTGCAAACCTGTTTCTGGAAATTGACGGTGAGCTGGTGACGCCGCCTGTCGCGTGCGGTTTGCTGGCGGGGACATATCGTCGACACATGCTTGACACTGGTAAGGTAAAAGAGGCCGTTGTTAAAAAGTCTGATCTGGGCAAGGCATCCAAAATATATGTCGGGAACAGTGTTCGTGGTTTGCTGGAAGTACGCCTGGTTGAGTAATGAGCGCTTTGCGTTTTAATAGTGGCGCGGAGGCAGTCCGCTATGGGGTCCTTCGCCGCCAACGAAATGCTGGATAGCGAAGCCTTCTGTGTGTTCCGTTAAGTGAAAAATAGTGTCGTTGGACTGCCCGAAGTGGAACATTTCTTCGGGACTATGCCCGAGTAGAATGCTGACCATGACGCGACCAATCATGCCGTGTGAAACGATGGCAATTCGGCTGTGCTGCGAGGCGAACATCTTATCTAGAAAGGGGCTAGTCCTTTTGATCATATCCGGATAATTTTCGCCGTTAGGTCCTCGATAGTTAAATTGATCTTCCTGCCAAGCGGCGAACTCCTTGGGCCATTTGATCGAGACGTCATCCCACAGCTCACCGCTCCAATCACCGCAATGCCATTCCATGATGCGTCCATCGTAGTTGATATCGAGTTTCAGATGTTGGTTGATGATGTCCGCGG
>JABIVN010000610.1 GCA_018667205.1 Gammaproteobacteria bacterium
CTCATCAAGGACAACCGAATTCTGTCGGTCGGAACAAATCTGGCTATCCCGAGAGAAGCGAAGGTCTTTGATGCACAAGGCAAGACCATCATGCCAGGGATGATCGATGCGCATGCCCACGGTCCTTATGGACGCGGTAATATCGTCCCTGAACAAAACTACAATGCGTTGGCGCACCTTGCATTGGGCGTCACGACCGTGCACAACCCTTCCAGCAGCGCCGCGCAAGTTTTTGCTGCGGCTGAATATCAACGGGCGGGCAAGATTCTGGCACCCAGGATTTTTTCCACTGGTGATGTCGTTTACGGCGCGAAAAGTGTTGGCTTTGCGCCTGTATCCAACATCGAAGACGCATTGCGACATATTCGTCGACTCAAGGCCCAGGGCGCGATCAGTATCAAGAATTATAATCAACCTCGCCGCGAGCAACGTCAGCAGGTCATCGAAGCAGCACGTCAGGAAGGCATGCTTGTCGTTGCAGAAGGCGGGTCGCTCTATCATATGGATATGAACCTGATCGCAGATGGTTCGACCGGTATCGAACACAATATACCCGCACTGAACCTTTACAACGACGTCATACAGTTCTGGAGCGCGTCACAAACAGGATATACGCCAACCCTGGTTGTGGTGTACGGGGGGCTCACATCAGAGGACTACCATTATGCCGAGACCGATGTCTGGAAGCATCCGATCTTGTCAAAGTTTGTTCCACCCACTGTCTTGCAGCCGCGATCAGTAAGACGAATCAAAGCCCCAGAGCGAGATTACCGTGATGATGATGCGGCTCGAGCGGCCAAACGTCTGCTGGAAGCAGGCATCGTGGTAAACACCGGCGCTCACGGGCAACGCGAGGGACTGGCGACGCATTGGGAGATGTGGAGTTTTGCACGCGGCGGTATGTCGGCGATGCAGGTCCTCTCGCTAGCAACCATTAATCCAGCAAAGCACCTGGGCATGGCAAATGATCTTGGCTCAATTGAGGTGGGCAAACTTGCCGACCTGGTGATCATGAACAGCAACCCCTTGGAAAATATTCGTATGACCGACGATATCAGTCACGTCATGTTGAATGGGCGACTTTATCGTGCGACTGACCTTTCAGAGGAAGTAACCGGGACCGATAAGCTTGAGCCTTTCTGGTTTTCCGAACAGCACCCGTCACCGGGCAGCACTAAAGATTAACAAGGCAGCGACGGGTAGACCTGACGCTCGCGCAAAAAACTTATGACGTCATAGGGAGCATGCGCGCGCCCAACAGAGAGAATCACTACAGGCAGGATCTGGCAGCCCGTTTATCCTGAACGGGCGGTATCTGGTATTATCTATCTTGCTGTTTATCAGGCTTCGCGTATCTTCCATTGCACCGACAAACATGCACCGCATTAAGAGCCCTTCCCCACCACCCGGACGGGACATTCTGAGAAACGATACAATGATCAAAACGACTAAAACAGCGCGCTCGGCATTCACCGTTGAATCCTTGTGGATGCGGTCAATCACGTTGCTGACGGTGATATTTGCAACGCTCTTTTCAACTATTTGCTTTGCCGTTTCCTTCCAGGTCTCTATCATCGAGACCGGAGAAGGTGGCCAGCAGACCGCCCTGCCAGCCTTCCTATCTAACACCGAGGTCGCCGATCTGGTGTTGATCACCATCGACAAAAAGGGTCAACGAACCCTTTCTGTATTACCTCAGCAGGCAGGGCGCTATGCGACGCATGGACCGGGCCGGGCGCTTGAAGCCGACCTGGTGGTTATTGATGTGGGGCGCTATCAAGGTCGTGATGCCATACTCGGTTTTACGCAATCGGCGGCATTCCTGTTGGATCCATTGACCGACAAGAGAACGAAGCTTGCTGACATCTCAACCATTTATGGCTCGGCGATTAAAGATGCGCTACCGCACCTTGATCTGTTCACGGACATTAACAGTGACGGCATGGATGATCTGGTGATACCTGGATTCAATGGCTTCCTGATTCATATCCAACGCGCTGATGGTTCATTTTCCGCTCCGATCAACCTGCGAGCGCCGCCTATCGTTGAGCTTTCGTTCAATGACTACCCTTGGTATCAGCCGCGGCAAAAATATGTGGGTGATATGACTCTTGATGGCAGAAACGACGTTTCCGTGTTAATTGAAAATCAACTGCATGTGTTTCCACAACTCGAAAATGGGCAGTTTCTGCCGACACCTATCATGGTCGATACGGGTATTGATCTGGATTTCGGGGGCATGGAAGAGCTGAGCGCCGCCATGCGCGATATGGACCAGTCGGATAGTTTGTCCCGGGCGCTCATCAAATTGCGTGACATTGACGGCGACGGGGTAGTCGACATGCTGGTGATCTCTGTAAAGAGCCAAGGCGTATTTCGCAAACAAACCTCTTACCAACTTCATCGCGGTATCAACGTTAAGGGGAAGCTCGCGTTTACCCGACAGCCGGTGACGACAATCGAAAGCACGGGTTACCAGTTTGAAATCAAAGCTGTGGATTTTAACAATGATAGCCAGACGGATATGATGATCTCAGCCGTCGATATTGGGCTCGGCAAGGTGCTTCGCGCGCTCATTACCGGATCCATCAACATTGACCTTAACTTCTACCAGATGAAAACGGGGCTTTACGCCGCTAAACCAGACTTGAAGCGAAAAATGACAGCAACATTTGATCTGCGGTCCGGAGATTTTTTCTTCCCTTCTGTTCTGGTTGCCGATGCCGATGGCGATGGCATCGATGACTTACTGGTTCAGGAGGGCGAAGACCGGCTTAACGTCTTTCTAGGTGTAGGTGATGACAACCTGTTTTTGAAATCGCCGACGGTTATCAACGTACCCATGCCTTCCGATCCCGAACTTGTTGTTGCCGCAAAACTCAACAAGGATGGTAAAGTCGATCTGGTAATGAGGCACGAACCGACTAACGGGGCAAAGAAAATTGTGCTCATGGTCAGCGAGTAAACCTGCGCAAAGTACCGGAAAGCACCTATCGTCTGGAGACTCGGCGAATTTGAAATCCGGGGGAGCGACGATTTTGGATAACCCAGACAAAAGAATGCCTAAGAAACGCTTCGAATAATTTGTAGCCATGGCCTCGGTTTCAACTGAGACCTAAATTCAACAAGGACTTAATATGGAACTCAATTATCTTAAGCGAAACAAAGCGCTTATTACTTTGTTGATGTCTGCAACGCTGCTTACTGCCTGTTCGACTCGGCCGGATAATACTCAACAGTGGCTGGCTGGAGACCACCACATCCACTCCAGGTTTAGTACCGGCTGGGATCTGACCAAGCTACCCCCAGCACCGATCCTGGGCGGTGATGCAATCTATTCGACGCAAAAAAATGCAGAAATGGCGCGAAAGTTCGGGCTATCCTGGATGGTGACAACGGACCATGGTGGCCCTAACCACAGCAAACTCAACAAAGAACTGGCTTACCCGGAGTTACTCGATTCCAGGCAGACTGTACCCGAAGTGATCCAGTTCTATGGGATGGAGTTAAACACGCCGGCTGGCGAACACAACAGCCTTATTATTCCGTTTAGTGCAGATGAAGCAGACGTGCTCGAACGACTGGAATCAACGTTTGACCGGCTTGAAGCTTTTCCGAAGGACCCCGCAAGAGACACTGAACTGAGGATGCTGGAAGCGCTCGAGTTCATGAAAGAACTGAAAAAACAACCCGTCGTTATCGCCAACCACCCTTCTCGGACGGCTGACGCTTACGGAAGCTATGGCCTGGTCGAACCGGCGGAGTTTCGACACTGGAATGACACGGCCCCCAACATTGCGATTGGCATGGAAGGAGCGCCAGGCCACCAGATCATGGGACGTAGCAACAACCCAAAGATTCCTGAGCAGTACAGAGCACGGGGCGCGTATGGAAAATTCCCGACCATGGGCGGGTTCGATCAGATGACAGCGGTGGTAGGCGGCTTCTGGGATTCGATGCTGGGTGAAGGCCGACGTTGGTGGATTACAGCAAACTCTGATTCACATATTCACATCTCTGACGGCGGCATCGACCTTTGGCCAGGTGAATATTCGAAGACCTACGTTTACGCGCAAAAAAGTCACGAGAGCATTCTTGAAAACCTGCGTGCCGGGAAAATGTTTGTCACCACAGGTGATCTCATTAACGCCCTCGATTTTACAATTTCAACCACTGATCAGAGCGCAATGATTGGCGAGCAATTGATTGTTGATACGGGTTCTGAAATCACCGTCACTTTGAGGTATTCAGATCCTCAAACCGACAATGCGAATGGGGATAACCCTCAGGTAAAACGCGTCGATGTTATCGCCGGTTCTATTGCCGGCCCAGTTGACGACCCCGACAGTTTTGAAAACCCGACGACCAGCGTGATCAAACGGTTTGTCGGGACAGGCGAGCCTAACGATGGGCTGACCTTTACCGTCAAGGTTGATGAACCAACCTATTTCCGCATCCGCGGCACCAATACAGATGAACTGGAACCCGAGAAGGATGATAAATCGGAGAACCCCTGGACTGACCTATGGTTCTACTCAAACCCGATCTTTGTGATGACACGTTAGGGGTAAAGTTAAGGGTCGCTGCCGCGTACCAGCTATCTCGGCTACCCCCTGCAACAGCGCCATTGACAGGCTTGACAGGTACTTAACGGGACTGCGCCGCCGTCGAAACCACTAGCAACATGCGTTCAAGAAGCCAGGCAAAAATGGAACTCGCTTATGCAGCAGCCAGACGGAGCTTAGAGGCCGGAGGTCGGAGGTCGGAGGTCGGAGGTCGGAGGTCGGAGGTCGGAGCTTGGTTTTATGGCGCGGGCGTTTTAGTCCGACGCTTGGCGGCCGGTTTTTTGGCTGCTTTCCTGAACGCGGGTTGTTTCGCCTGAACATCCTTCAGACCCGTTGGCAGCTGCACTTGGCTCTGAGCGATAAGATCACGTAATGCCATTTCCAGGGGCAACATAAAGGCCTGATAGCTGGTTTCCTTAGCACTAATCGCGCTCAGCAGTGTTTCCCACTGAGCCGTCATATCGGGCGTCGTCGCCATTGCCGGTAGGCTGGTGATTAAGCCTTTTCCTGCTGCGGTTGATCGAATCCTCTTGCCTTGACGTTGCAGGAACCCCCGCGTGAATAACAGCTCGATAATGCTCGCCCGAGTCGCTTCCGTACCCAGCCCATCGGTTTCTTTCAGCACCCGTCGAATCTCAGGGTCTTTGACATATCGGGCGATGCCAGTCATGGCCGCGAGCAGACTGGCATCGTCAAAGGGTTTAGGTGGAGAGGTTTCCTTCGCAATAATTTCGCCAACTTCGCTGCTGCAGACATCGCCTTTTTTCACGGTCGGAAGATGGTTATTGAGCGCCGCTTCCTGCTGGGGGCTTTTGACTGCTCCTCTGTTGGGGAACAATTGTTTCCAACCTGGATTCAGGGATTCGCTGGCTTTCGCAACAAAGATACCACCAGCGATCATCAATTCAATCTGACTCTCTTGCGATTCGTGAGGGGGATAGAATTGGATCAGGTATTGCCGTGCCGCCAACGCGTAAATATCGCGCTCTGCTTTAGTGAGCTTGCTGGCGTCCATCCTTCGAGCCGTCGGGATGATGGCGTGGTGGGCTTCAACTTTTTTGTCGTTCCAGGCTTTGCTCACTAAGCTGGTGTCTGCTTTGGATACTGCGCTCGACAGAGCGCTGCAGTTATTTTTGATAGCATCTAGTACGGCACCCCGTTCCTGGAGGTGTTCCATGGGTAAATAGCGTGAGTCAGAGCGCGGATAAGTCAGCAACTTGTGCCGTTCATAAAGACCCTGACAGGTATCCAATACAGCCTTGGCACTCATCCCAAATCGTTTGGCCCCATCAATCTGTAAACTGGACAAACTGTAAGGTAAGGGCGGAGCTTGCAGTCGCTTTTTACTGCTACGGCTAGTCACCGTGGCCGGTTGGTGGGTAATTCGCGCTGCGACATTATCGACCAGCCCCCGTGACAGCACCCGACCTTCTTCATCTTGCCAAGGCAAGCACTCTTCGCTGGGTTGCCAACGAGCCTTAAACCGCTCCCCGCCTTTTGTCAGCAGATTGGCGACGACCTGAAAAAAAGGCTTAGAAACGAAGTGCTCGATCTCTACATCACGATTCACCACCAAACCTAACAAAGGCGTCTGGACTCGACCGACAGACAGCACGCCCTGATAACCAACCTTGCGACCCTGCAGGGTAAAAGCCCGAGTCATATTAATGCCATACAGCCAGTCCGCCCTCGATCGCGCCAGTGCAGACGTAGACAATGGAATGAATTCTCGATTATCCCGAAGCTGAGAGAGCGCTCTAGTAACTGCCACCGGGTTAAGATCGTTGATCAGGCAACGTTGAATAGAGGCGCGCTTGGCGCCCTTGACGCCCAGGTAGTCAATGACCTGATCGACCAAAAGCTGCCCTTCTCGATCAGGATCACCGGCGTGGACGAGTTCGTCGGCGTCCTTAACCAGATGGCGCAGCACCGCCAGCTGTTTACGGCTATTGGGCTTGGCCTTCAGTTGCCATTTTTCAGGCACGATAGGAAGGTGTTCCAACTGCCATTGCTTGAATTTCGCATCATAGGCATCGGGTTCAGCTTGCTCCAGCAAATGACCAATGCACCAACTAACACAATCGCCGTTGCCCACGGTGATGAAACCGTCGCCTTTCTTGTGGGGCTTCGGTAGGACTTCGGCAATGGCCCGGCCAAGGCTGGGCTTTTCAGCAATATAGAGCTTCATCGGCTGTTGCAGGCACCGGTAGCAAAACGATCCCAGCATAATACTGTATATATAACCAGCATAGAAGCGTGGCGGCACGAATGAGACCACAGACGCGGTTACGTCCAAATAGTCTTAGCCCGACGATACCCCGGCAGCCTTAAAAAGTTGCCGCCCGAATACACTATACTTTGTCAATGGCGAAGTGCATTTACCGCATAGAATTGGACAATATGGAAATAGCGTTTAAGAGTTTATCGCATTGGCGTTGGCTGACATGCAGTCTTTTGGTCGTCCTAATATTAGGTTGCGACACGCAACCAGAGCTTGAAAGTCTGTTCACGGGTGAGGTCAAGGTTGGGATTTTGCATTCGCGCACCGGCAGTTTATCTATTTCTGAGCATACGGTTGCCGAGGCGGAGCTAATGGCAATCACAGAAATAAATGCGGCAGGCGGCATTAAGATCGGTGATCAAAGACTCAAGGTCGTAGCCGTAGAGGAAGATGGTCAGAGCGATTGGCCTACCTTTGCGCACTTGGCCGCGAGACTGATAGATGTTGATCAGGTATCGGTAGTTTTTGGTGGATGGACTTCGGCTAGCCGTAAAGAGATGTTGCCCGTCTTCGAGAGCCGCGATCATTTGCTTTTCTACCCTATTCAGTACGAGGGTGAAGAGTGTTCCAGAAATATTTTTTATGCCGGCGCGACCCCTAATCAACAAGCAGAGCCAGCGGTCAGTTGGTTGCTTGAAAATAGAAGTAAGCAATTTTTGCTGATTGGCTCCGACTACGTTTATCCGCGCACAGCCAATCGTATTATCAAAAAACAGCTGGCGGGATCGGGTGGCCACCTATTGGGCGAAATCTATATCCCGCTTGGTGATAAAAATATGCAGCCGGTTATCAAAGAGATTTTACGTGCGATGCCCAATGGCGGCGTCATCATCAACACCATTAACGGTGATTCGAACGTTGCATTCTTCAAAACGATTTACGAAGCAGGCATAACCTTTGATCCTCGCTACAGCATTATGAGCTTTTCCGTATCGGAGGAAGAGGTTTTTGCAATCGGCCCTAAATATTTGGAGCACTCGCTGGCAAGCTGGAACTTTTTTCAGAGCCTTGAGAGCCAAAACGCCAAACAATTTACCCAACGATTTCAGGCAATGTATGGCGTACACCGGGTCACTAACGATCCCGCTGAAGCAGCTTATGGCATGGTACATATTTGGGCCCTGGCAGCGGTGAAAGCCAAAAGTGTAGACCCTGTCTTAGTGCGAGAGATGCTACCGGGGATTGTATTTGAGGGTCCACAGGGGCGCGTTGAGGTACAGCCTAACCACCACCTTAAAAAACGCTCGCTTATCGGTAAAATCCAGGCTGATGGTCAGTTCAAAATTGTCCATGATGGCGGCTTGATTGCACCAGAAGCTTGGTCTCAGTGGTTACCTGAAAATGCCGGTTATAGCTGTGACTGGACTAGCGATAGACCAGATGCCGGTCGATTCAAGACCAGCACTAACGTTAACACTGAAGAGGGCTAAGCAATGACTCAGCAAAAGCCCCCACAGAACTCGATTAAAAACCGACGTCTATTGCTTAGTTTAATTCCTGTTTTGTTAACTTTACTGGCTATAGCTACTTTTTGGTATTCGAGCACTACCCAGCCTGAGGCTTTTCTCCAACTGCATGACAAGTCCTATGGGCGGGAAGAATCGATTGTGGCGCAAATACCGCTCGAAGAGGTACGTGACGATCAAGTCGTTATTTATTTCGGTATCCATGTTGACAAAATATACGAGCTTTCGCTCCATTCGCGAACATTTTCAGCGGATGGTTCCCTGTGGATTGAATGGGATGCAAAAAATCAGGAATACATGGAAAAACACAATATTGCACCGCATCAATTACTGAGGCTGGTCAATCAAATTGAACGTTGGGATTCTGTCTTTGAGCCTGCCTCGGAAGAGCCCCGCATTTTGTCAGCCGGGCGCTACTACCAGCGCTTTATGTTCTCGAGTCGTTTCTATGACGACGAAATAAATTTTCGTCGGGATCCATTTGACTCACTGATTTTGCCTATCGTGGTTGAAGTGGCTCCTGGAATGATGTCTCAAAAATATCAGCAGACACTGCTATACCCTCATCATCACCAAAATGGCTTCCTTGGTATGTCAGGAACATTGAGTGGGTATCAGTTAGAGGGCGCTATGCTAAATAGTTATATTCATCAGTATCCCTCGCGATTCGGTGGGTGGTTTGAGCCGGCGTTCAGCCAAGCTCGGCTGGATATCGTCTACCACTCAGATTATTGGAGTGCATTCGTCAATTGGGTGTTACCGCTCGTTATTGTGATGTCTGTCGTGTTGCTGTCGCCTTCGGTTGCAGGTTCGATGGGGGACGTACGTTTGGCGATACCCTCAACCGCATTGCTGACGCTAATATTTTTACAGCAGGCCTATCATAATGACATTCCTTCACTGCCTTATTTGACATTTTTAGATCAACTATTTGCCTGTAGCTACCTTATTGCAATGGGTCTGTTCGCCCTGTTTACCTGGGGTACTAATGTTTATTCAAAAGCCCCCGAGGACAAAAAAGATGAGGCGATGGAGCATATAGATAGAGTAGATTTAATTTTTCAGGTGTCGTCGATAATCGCGGTTGCCTCGGTGGCAATGTTGGCATGGTCCGCCACATTTAATTGA
>JABIVN010000611.1 GCA_018667205.1 Gammaproteobacteria bacterium
GTGCTCTTTGAAGAGATGAACGAACTTGGGGCCCGTCCACCTCTGATCAATATGGGTACACGAATGTTCGGCCCGACATTGCTGGAGTTCGGTACCCAGGAGCAGAAGCAGCGGCATCTGACAGTGATTGCGAAAGGTGGTGCTGCCTGGTGCCAGGGCTACAGCGAACCAGGCGCCGGGTCCGACCTTGCAAGCCTTCGATGCCGTGCCGAGGATAAGGGAGACTACTTTCTGATCAATGGCCAAAAGATATGGACTTCCGGCGCCCAATACGCGGATTGGATGTTTTGCCTGGTACGAACGGATTTTGAAGCGTCCAAGCACAGCGGCATCAGCTTTGTGTTGGTGCCGATGGACCAGGAAGGTGTCACGGTAAAGCCTATCTCACTGATATCGGGCAACTCACCCTTTTGTGAAACGTTTCTTGACGATGCGATCGCAGAAAAACGAGACCTCATAGGCACGTTAAATGAAGGCTGGACGATTGGTAAACGCCTACTGCAGCACGAGCGTTCAGGACAGGGCGGCTTGTCGCCGACCGCAGCGAGGCCAAGACCAGTGGGTGTCACTATCGACCTGGAAGTCGATGATGTCCTAAAAGACTATGTAAATGACCCCGCGATCGGTCCGGCGCTGCGTCACGAAGTGATTGATTGGAAGATGAGAAGTGCCGCCTTCAGGTTAACCCAGAAACGTGCGGGCGAGCAGGCAAGGGATGGCAAGACACTGGCTGATACGACATCAGTGTTCAAGCTCTACGGATCGACGCTTGCGCAGGATCGCCAGGAAATCATTGTCCGACTGATGGGCACGCAGGGTTTAGGCTGGGAGGGGGATTCATTTTCGGCCGATGAAATTGGCGCAGCGCGGTCCTGGCTTTCCAGTAAGGCAGTAACAATTTACGGCGGCACCAATGAAGTTCAGGCAAACATCATTGCAAAGCGCGTTCTTGGATTACCCGACTAATCTAAAGGGAAGCCTGAGGGAGTTCGTCGGCAAACTTGTATAAAATCCGAGCCGGGATGAGCGCCTTTGATCAGACTTGGGCTCAATCCTTGAGCTAAGGATCAATGGCTAATAAACAGGTTAAACGCTGCTCGCATGGGGTTATCGACGAATGCGCGTTGATGCGCAATCGTATTATAAACGCGAAAGTCAGGGAGAATTCAATGGGCCGAGTAGAGGGAAAAGTAGTGATTGTCTCTGGTGGGGCTACCGGGCTCGGCGAGTCTCATGTGCGTACACTGGTCGGCGAGGGGGCTCGAGTGGTCCTTACCGACGTGAAAGAGGAACAGGGCCGGGCTGTTGCGGCTGATTTGGGTGATGCCGTGCATTTCGTCACGCACGATGTGACCGAAGAGGACGGCTGGAGGAACGTTCTTCGAGAAACACTGGCGACGTTCGGCGGGCTTGACGGGCTGGTGAACAATGCGGGCGTGGTCGTGGCCGGCACCATCGAGGAACTCAGTCTGGAGGACTGGCGGCGGATCCAGTCGGTTAATGTCGATGGAACTTTTCTTGGCTGTAAAATCGCCGTCGAGGGCATGAAAGCCAATGGCCGAAAGCGCGGTGGCTCGATTATCAATATTTCATCGGCCTCGGGCCTTTACGCTAAGTCAACCCTGGCGGCCTATAATACCAGCAAAGCGGCGGTCACTATGCTTACCAAATCGGTAGCGCTGCATACCGGGCAATACGGTATCCGCTGTAATTCCGTCCACCCGGGTACGGTGATGACTCCGATGGTGCAGGCCTTCATTGATCAATCGCCTGATCCCGAGGGAGGGCTTGAAGGTATGCGGTTGGAGCATCCGATGGGTACTGTAGGCGAACCATCAGACGTCTCTGGCATTGTGCTCTATTTGGCGTCGGACGAGTCAAAGTTCGCCACCGGTGGCGAGTATCGGATTGACGGAGGTTTAGCACTCTAGGTCACCATATCCTACAGGCTTGATTAGTGCCAAGACGCCCATTTGAAGGCTGGTTTATGGCCCTTTTCATCAACCTCGCTTCGCATCGTACAGTTATCACCGTCACGAACCTGAAGAGATCGACTGAATAGAACGGTAAGGGCTTCGTTATTAAGCGGGTATTTTCATTGATCGTCCCCGAATCAATCGAAGCGCAGGTGTTTCGTGGGCCTCTGCATGTTCACCGACCAGCATTCGATCAGCATTATGACCAATTTCCCCGGTTTCCATCGAAACGGCGTTTGAAACTGCGCGCAATCAAAAAAATAAAAAACGTCAGAGTGCCGTAGGCGATGTTTATATCTGTTTTACCGTTTAAGACTAGGATGACTTCTACGCTCACTGGACTGCCGAGGCGATCGACTTGCATACCCTGTGCGAAGATGATTATCCCGGGTAAGCTAACGAGTTAAAACGATTGGCTTCTTATCAAGCAATTAAATAGACACAGGTGACACATGGAAAATTTAAGCGGCTCGTTAAACACCCTTGAACTTCAAATGATTGGGGCTGCTGTGGTCCTTGGTATTCTGCAGTTACTGCTGGGATCTGTCGCGGCACGTACGCAACAAGGTTATGACTGGGGAATGGGATCCAGGGATGAACCAAGTCCTATTTCAGGAGTTCCGGCTAGATTGCAACGAGCGTTCTACAACTATATGGAAACGTTTCCGATGTTCGTTGCGGCAATGTTGGCAGCGGTGCTGCTGGGTAAGACTGGCACGCTGACTGAGGTTGGAGGCTTTGTCTATCTGGGTGGCAGGATTGTGTTTATTCCGCTTTACGCGGCCGGCGTTAAGCGTTTTCGAACGATTGCCTGGGTTGTTGCCTTGGGCGGTTTGTGCGCAGTCAGCGCAGCAATATTGAGTTAGACCCGTTCGAAAAGGCCAACCTGTATTGGCGACTGAAAGCGTTGTTTTCGACAGTGAATAATATAGGAGTGGCTAAAAAAGAGCGCTAAAAAAGAGCGCTGAAAAGTGCGCTTTAGGCTAGTCAGCGGAAAGTTTTTCGGTACGTCTTTTTGCAATCAATGTATTGTATTTTTGCAATCAATGTATCGTCTTTTTGCAATCAATGTATCGACAATTTCGGCGAAGGAGGCTCTATAAATAAGTCGATGTCGCGCCCAGTATTCGGTCATATGGAAAGCGCTCAACTCCGAGTCCATACCCCTTAATACGCCTTGCCAATGGCCCTCCGAAATGAATCCGCTAGCGTACTGGAAGTGATTTGACTCATAAAAGTCATAGAGTTGGCTCACGCTAATCGCGGTCACCGAAAAAGTCAGGAATGGCGAGCCGTTGGACCCGTTCGACATCGTCATAATGGACACTAAAGCGTTGTTTTGCAGCAAGTTGCCTATCACCGCGACCAGTGCATCTAAGCGAGCTTGATATTGGCTAGCCATAACGATGTATTGTGATAGCGATGCCTTGGAATAGCTTAAGTTGAAGCCCTACGAAGATTAACGACCCGATAACACCGGCCATGCCCAGCATTTGTAATCAGTCACTAACCCTCTCCGTCCCCTTGACAGGAGGAGGTCTAAGCGGATCGTTCCAAGGCGGCGATTCGTTCCTCCAGCGGGGGGTGGGACATCATCAGCGCCCGAAAGCCGGTAGGCCTGCCGCCATTGATGCCAAATGCTGCGAACTCTCCTGGCAGGTCTTCTGTTTGATCTCCCTGTAGCTTCTTCAGGGCTGCGATCATTTTATGCCTCCCAGCAAGGTCAGCCCCACCTTCATCGGCTCGGAATTCTCGACGTCGGCTGAACCACATAACGATCATACTGGCGAAAAAAGACAGTACAATCTGCGCAAGGATAGAACTGATGAAATAGCCAATCCCGAATCCGCGCTCATTCTTTAGAATGACTCGGTCCACGAAAAAGCCGATGATGCGCGACAGGAAAATGACAAAAGTATTCACGACCCCCTGTATTAGGCCCATCGTAATCATGTCTCCATTAGCAATGTGACTGACTTCGTGGGCAAGAACGGCTTCTGCCTCATCGGTGGTCATGGCCTGCAGCAAGCCCGTGCTGACGGCGACCAATGCGTTGTTTCGACTCATGCCAGTGGCAAAGGCGTTGACTGTCTCTGACTGGAAAATACCGACCTCAGGCGTCCCAATGCCGGCATTCTTAGCCTGTTTTGCAACAGTATCAACAAGCCAGCGTTCCTGTGGATGAGTTGGGTTCTCAATGATCTTCACGCCCATTGATCGCTTGGCCATCCATTTGGAGATCGCCAGTGAAATAAACGATCCGCCGAATCCTATGACAGCTGACATAACCAGCAAAGCGTATAGGTTCAGGTCAACGCCATTAGCGGCCAGTAGACCTTCGATGCCTAGGATCTGAAAAGTAATGCTGATCAACGCTATAACGGCGATGTTGGTCGCAATAAACAAAAATATTCTGGTCATGGTCCGTTCTCGTATGTCCCTGATGTTAGAGGTAGATATTGTGGCATGCGCTCGTGATTTCAACGCTATGAACAGGCCGGAAGGTGAAAAAAATATCAATGACTAGGGTTAACTGCTGCGGGTCGTGAGGTAAAGTTAACGCCCGCCAACATGTCCTCGGCGCCAATTTGAGCGAACGTCATTGCCGCTAGCCAAGTTTATCAACTGAGGGCGAGGTGAAGGATTCAATTTTGTGGATAAGTTCAGCTGGACTGTCTGATACCAGCAACATTTTTTGGTGAGCCGCTTTGATAAAGCCCTTCGTTGCCGAGTCTTCAAGAAATTCGATTAATTTATCATAGTAGCCATTGACGTTAAGCACGGCGATGGGTTTTTGGTGAAAACCCAGCTGCGCCCATGTCCAGATTTCAAATAGCTCCTCAAATGTCCCCAGCCCGCCTGGCAGAGAAATAAAGGCATCGCTGAGGTCAGCCATTCGGGCCTTTCGCTCATGCATGGACACGGTAACGATAAGTTCGGATAATCCGGGGTGGGCAATTTGCTTGTCAGCGAGCGACTTTGGCATGACACCCGTTACGATCCCAGCAAATGCCAGAACCGAATCAGCGACAGTGCCCATCAGGCCAATATTAGCCCCGCCATAAACGAGCCCATATCCATGTGCAGCAATGGTGCTGCCCAGATCCTTGGCAGCAGCGACGAACGATGGGTCGTTGCCGCTGCTTGAACCGCAGTAGACGCAGATATTAGGCATTAGGTGAGTGGCAGAGTAACCAACAATCCCGGCACCGAGTTACTCGATTTCTGTTATCGACTTGATGACCTTGTGGACGATGCCGTATTCGATAGCTTCCTCAACAGACATCCAGTAGTCCCGGTCAGTATCTTTTTCGACCTGTTCAAGCGCCCGACCCGTCTCATCAGATATGATTTTATTGATCCGTTCCTTGGTTTTTAGAATTTCCTCCATCTGGATGGCGATGTCAGTCGCGTCACCTCGTGATCCGCCGCTTGGCTGGTGAACCAGGTATCGCGTGTTGGGCAGCGAGAATCGGTTTTCTTTCTTTGCAGCAAGGTAGATGTTGGTGGCAGCGCTAGCGACCCATCCTGTTCCTACGACCCGAACTTCAGGCTTGATGAACTTAATCATGTCATAGATAACGTCACCGGATTCAACGTGTCCGCCCGGAGACGAAATGTAGATCGTGATTGGGTCGTTACTTTCAGCAGACAGCGCAAGCAACTGTTCCGCTACAGAGCGAGCAATACGTTCGTTAATGTTGCCAAAGATAGAAATGGATCGGGATTTGAATAATTTCTCGTCCATGAAATTTACGGATGGCAGTTTCGCATCCTGTTGCTCTTCGTTCATCTGTGTTCCTCAATATTCTGTCGTTTTCCCGCCGGAGCGACTCGCCTCGGCAGGCGCGCAGGATAGCATAAATCCAACGGCGTGAGTGCTGAAATTGGGGCCGGACACCCCAAAATCAAGGGGTCCGACAAACAATTATTCCCGGTTAAGCCACTCTTCCAGTAGCATCTGGAAGTGTCTTGGTTTGGATTCGTTGTAGTCAGCCAGTTGCACGAACTCTTTGGCAGAGGCTTTCAGGCCTTCTTGGACAAGAGGCAGGTTGCGGACGTCCTGATTAAAGACCTTGGCTAGCATTCCAAGCTCGGGTGCGTCAGTCCAGTCATCATCTGCGGATAGCCAGTGAATTTCTCTACAGGGCTCATACGCGCCATTTTCCGGGATAGGCGCGAGATAGATACATTCCATAATACATTCGTTCGGGTTTGTGCCATGGGGCCTAAAACGATAATTGATTCGATTGAAGGAACCCCAGGGATGAAAGTTAGGAAAGAGGGTAAAAAAGATGCTGGTAAACTCTATGTCCGAAACGTCGTCAGCAATGCTGGGTACAACATCACGCAGGGCATCCCTTTGGATTTCAGCGGCTAGCAGGCGGGGATGCACGTGCGTTTCGTTTTTCTTGGCCTTTTCGGCAAACGCCTTGTCAAATTCAGTTTGTTCGACTAACGGCCCACCGGCCCAGCTGACCAGGTGTGGGTTAACCTCGGTTAGGTCTCCTTCAAGATGGCGTGCTTGAAGGTCGAACCTGCCTGTTCTTCCATCGGGTGCTGTAACTTCGACCAGGCCCTCTTCTATTCGCAGATAAACAAAGCCATTAAGGGGGTTTCGGAGCCGCATTTTCCCATCTTCCGGAAGGGAATCCCATTGCGGCATGCCGGAACTTTCTAAAGCGCCGCAACGAATGGCGCGAGAGTAGTTGCCAAAGACATCGTATTTGGTGTCTACGTCGTGCGCACCGCCCATCAGGATTTGTGGGTGCGTTGCTATGACGTGGTAGGACTCCATAAATGCTTCGTTGGCTGCTTTCCAGTTGCACCGAATAATTTTAGCGACATGTGCCTCTTTGTAGCGGTTCTCATAGGGAAGGAGCTTAAAATGAGACGGTAGGTCGCCAATAAAGTCTTCGAAAGGTTCACATTGGTCATCCGGGTTGATGAAGATATATCTACCCCATCTTCCAACCTTAACTTCGGGTA
>JABIVN010000612.1 GCA_018667205.1 Gammaproteobacteria bacterium
CCCACGGAGAATCGGAAACCATCCTTGGCAAGGCACTTAAGGGAAAACGCGAAGACGTGATCCTTGCCACAAAGTTTGCACTTCCTATGGATGACAACCCCAATCACAGAGGCTCTTCCAGGCGCTGGATCATGAAAGAGGTGGAAAAAAGCCTGCAGAGACTGAATACAGACTACATTGACCTTTACCAAGCACATCGCCCGGATGGCACCGTCGATATTGACGAAACCCTAGGCGCTCTCTCCGATCTAGTACAACAGGGAAAGGTCAGAATGATCGGCACTTCAACCTTTCCCGCTGAGCAGCTAGTTGAAGCTCATTGGTGTTCCGAAAAACGAAACCGGGAAAGGTTTCGTACCGAACAACCGCCCTATTCTATTTTCGCCCGCAGAATTGAAGCGGATATTCTGCCGACCTGCCAACGCTATGATATGGGTGTCGTCGTTTGGAGTCCCCTTTCCCAAGGATGGTTAACCGGCAAATGGCGGCACGGCCAGAAGCCCAACGATACGCAGCGCCAGAACCTGCAGCCTCATCTTTACCAGATGGATCGCCCGGACAACGCTAGAAAGCTTGATCTTATCGATCAACTTGATGTGATATCAAACGATGCCGGTATCTCTATCATGCATATGGCGCTGGCTTTCGTCTGCGCGCACCCTGCCGTTACTTCAGCCATCATTGGCCCAAGAACACTGGAACAGCTCGAGGGCCTGCTTGAAGGCGCAGAGATAACTCTGGATGACGCCACACTTGACGCCATCGATGCCATCATCCCCCCTGGCACTAACATCAGCCATGACGATGACGGCTACGTTGCACCAGAGATTGAAGACAAGTCTCTCAGGCGCCGGCAGCCCAACAAAGCGGCACACAACCCTGCCAGGGAGATCATGGACAACATCGACGCCTACCGAGACCAACAAAAAAAGTAGCCAGTGGCTAAAAATGCCTGCTAAAAGTAAATACTAAACGTTCCTGTTAAAAGCGCCGCTCAAAAGTGCCGCTCTCAAAAGTTTCTTGTATTGAACGGGTCATAGTCGTCCTTCAGGATGTCACGACTGATTAGCAGCTTCATCACTTCCGAAGACCCTGCATAGATCGGAGCAATTGCCGCATCTGTGTATTGCCGGGAAATAGCGTACTCGTCCATATAACCGGCGCCACCGTGAAGCTGGACACCTAGGGCTGCCGCTCGAACCTGCAGTTCGCTGGTGTGATATTTCGCCTTCGCTGCATCTACGGGTGTTAAAAAACCCGCGTTTTGTGCGGCAACACATTGATCAACAAATGTCTGAGCAATGTCTAGATCTGTTCGGAGTTCTGCCAGTTTGAATTGTGTGTTCTGGAAATCCGCAACCTTCTTTCCAAAAATATTTCGCTCTTTGACAAATTGCAACGTCAGGTCAAATGACAGCTGAGCCTGAGACAGGTATTGGCAGGCACCAATCAGGCGTTCCTCGGCAAGCCCTTCCATTAGGTAGTAAAAACCCTTTCCGGGTTCACCTAGCACGTGTGTTGCAGGAACGCGTACATTACTGAAAAACAGCTCAGACGTATCCTGCGCCTTCAACCCCATCTTCTTCAGGTTGCGACCCCGTTCAAAACCCTCCATTCCCTGCTCAATCAGGAAAAGGGTCATCTCATGGGGTTTATCGTCGCCCCCGGTCTTCGCGGCAACAACCACAAGGTCGGCATTGATACCGTTGGATATATAGGTCTTCTGACCATTGAGTACCCAGTCATCACCCTCTTTTTTCGCCCTACTGCGCATACCGGCCAGATCACTTCCGGCATCTGGCTCGGTCATCGCAATAGCAAGGATATACTGTCCACTGGTACATTTCGGCAGGAACTCATCCTGCTGTTCGCTAGAACCAAACCGCGTCAGATAGGGACCAACCAGCCTACTGTGCAGCGTGTTGAACCAGTCTGAACATCGAGCATACGCTGTCTCTTCAATGATGACCTGTTCAAACCGAAAGTCCGTATCACCCATACCACCATGCTTTTCAGGTGGCCAAACCATCAAAAATCCATGTTTGCCCGCCGCAGTGAAGGCCTCACGATCCACCCGGCCTTGTTCGCGCCAGGCTTCCATGTTCGGAACTATCTCCTGGGCAAGGAATTTTCTATAGGCATCTCGAAAGATTACCTGCTCTTCTGTAAATGAACGAGCCAGCATGACGTTTCGTTTCTCCAGCAAATAAGATTCGAAGTGTATCAAACTGAACGCCCTTGATCTGCTCTTCTGGTTGAACAGGTCAGGGGGCGGAAAGGTCTGCGGCTAGCCAAAGGTACGGCCTGCCATAGCTAGCCAGATTTAGCGCGCTGAGCGTTCAGGAACTTAATAAGCGTTAAAGTTTCCTCCGGGTCCATTCGACCCACCGGTGAATTGCTGTAGGTCGACATCATCACCTTGCCGCTTTTACTCAACAAGAACTCACTGGGCTGAATATGATCGCGGCGCTCATCCCACCAAGCGCCTATTGCATCTCCATCTTGCCTAGTCACTCCATAGGCAACTGGGAACCCAAGTGGTTCAGCGACTTCTTCAGTTTGTCCTTCAGTGTCGACGGTACCAGCAATAATATTGGCGCCTTCTTCAGCGAACGCAGCACGGCGTTCCTCATAGCCTGCAAGCAGACGACGGCAATAG
>JABIVN010000613.1 GCA_018667205.1 Gammaproteobacteria bacterium
CAGGATAATACCGCTGGTTACCAACCCTGCTGAGATACTCACGGTTTCAGCGATATATCCAATGGGAAGCACACCAAGGGGCATTAGACCATGTGACATCATGTCGATACTCATTATCCTGCCACGCATGTGTTGTTCAACTTGTAGTTGAACCAGTGATCGGTTCATCGACATATTAACCGCGGAGATGAACCCGATAAGGGCGATACACACGGTTGCAGTGATAAACGTCTCTGACAACGCGAAGAGTGCGACCAACAACCCCCATAGCGCACCTGTGGCGATTAGCCAGTACCCTTTGTTGCGTACGTTGCCCATTTTGGCCAGGGCCAGGGATCCTATAATTGCGCCTCCGCCCATGCCTGTCATCAAAAAACCCAGATCATCTGGCCCGCCTCGCAGTACATCTGTCGAGAAGGCGGGTAACAAGGTGTTGATGGTCAGTCCAAACAGGAACGGCAGAATTGATAGCAGTATTAATCCACCGACGATTGGCGAGTTCATGACATATCTCAGCCCATCGGCAGTTTCAGCGACGGGGCTCTTTCGCTCACCCGGTACCGGACGGCCCTCATGCTTCAGAAGAAGAACGCTAATTGCTGATACGAAATAAAGTATCGAGAGCAGGAAGTAAACTAGGCCAACGCCGAAGGTCGATGAAGTATCACCGTCGGCGAAAATAGCGATCATGAATCCTGCCAATGCAGGCCCCAGTATTCTCGAAAGATTCCAAGAGGCAGTGTTGAATGCCATGGCATTGAACATCAGGCTCTCGCCAACCACTTCTGGAATTAATGCGGTCCGTGCAGGAATTGAGAGTGCTAGCACCGTTCCATTCAGAGCCCCGACCCAGATGAAGTCCCAAAAGGTGACGTGACCGGACATAATGACGCCACCCATAGCAAGGGTGGCAATACCATTGATCACAGGGGTCCAGCCAATCAAGGGTTTCTTGCGAACTCTGTCCGCAAGAACACCTCCAAGCAGAGAAAAAATCACCTGAGGCAACATAAAAGAGAGCGTTACCCAGGTCAGGTTTATCGCTGAGGAGGTCATTTCGTAGACCAGCCAGCCTTGAGCCACTAATTGCATGTTGAGCGCAAATGCGGACGTCAGCATACCGATCCAAAGACAACGGTAGTCTCGTACCTTCATTGACGCGAAGATCGACTTATCTTCAGTTCGTGCCAGTGGTGTGGAAGAGTCGTTCAAAAAAAAGCCTTTGGCGAAACAGGCAGTATAGCGAAACATGACCCGAGTGTTTTCAGTGAGTGGTTAACCGTGCGGAAATTTCTTTTATTAGGTGTTCCGCAGCAGTATACATTCTCCTAATGAGCGTTGATCCATCACCCCGCTGGTGCTGGTTATTCAGGCAGACCGAGTACCCTTTTGCTGATGATGTTCATTTGAACTTCGTTAGTGCCGCCATAAATAGTCACTGCTCGTGAGTTGAGCCAGTTTCTTGTGGTCTCCAGTTCCTTGTCGGAGAATTCTTCGCCTTCCCAGCCAATACCGTTGGTACCCATCATTTCTGACTTGAGTTCGGTGGCGTTGCGAGCAAGGTTGGCGCCTACCAGCTTAAAGATAGAGGTGGCAGCGCCTGGAGTTTTTCCTGATTGACTTTCCTGCGCAACACGGCGTGCCGTGAGTTCAAATGCGCGTTCTCGCATCGAATGCTCAAGGACTTTTTCGCGTGTGCCCTGGTCAGCAATTCGGGCTTGGCTTTCGCCGGTGTATTGTTTGGCGATGTCAGCCAGTTGATTGCGCTTTTTCTCGACCTTTTTCTTGTTTGCGCCAGCCAGTCCGCCAATGCCTGATCTTTCGAATTGCAGCAGTCGTTTACCGACTGTCCAGCCTTTGTTTATTTCACCTATAAGGTCATCCCTGTGCGCAATGACATTGTCGAGGAAGGTTTCGCAAAACGGTGAGGAGCCCGAGATAAGCTGAATGGGTTTAATGACAACGCCTTCCTGGTGCATGTCGAACAGCACGAAACTAATGCCATCATGCTTTGGGGCGTCCGGGTTGGTTCTAACCAGGGCAAACATCCAGTCGGCGTGCTGAGCACCGGACGTCCAGGTTTTTTGTCCGTTGATCACAAAATGGTCACCGTCCAGGACTGCTTTTGCCTGCAGCGCCGCAAGGTCAGATCCCGCGCCGGGCTCACTATATCCCTGACACCAGCGGATGGAACCATCGCAAATTTTGGGAATATGCCGCTGCTTTTGTTCCTCTGTACCATACTCTAGGAGCGTTGGGCCGATCATCGTCAGTCCCATGCCAGAAGAGGGGGCGGTTGCATTGATGCGCTTCATTTCCTGAGAAAGTACCGCTGCTTTATCGGTTCCCAGGCCGCCGCCGCCGTATTCAGCTGGCCACGTTGGAGCAACCCAACCACGTTCGGCCATGCGCTCCAGCCATACCGAAGCTGCCGGTTTTTTGTAGATGAGATGAGCGTCTTCCCAATGAAAAGACAGGTTTCTCATTTCCGCGGGACAGCTTTCTTCTAGCCAGGATCGTGTTTCTTCCCTGAAGGCATTTAGGTCAGACATGCAAAACTCCAAATTTGAAGCGCGTAGACTGCCATACGGTGCTGCCAAGTTAAATGTGTTTAAGTGAAAACTTTCAGATGACAAAAGTAACCCTGTACAAAAGATACCGTTTCCAGTGGGCATCACCCGACAGATAATGGAAGACCCGAACATTCGCTTTTATGTCGGTGCGCCGTTGGCTGTCAATAGCGGCTAGATCTTTGTCACCCTGTGCGTCATCGACATGATTCCAAGAACACTTTTTGAGACTCAACTGAATGCGTTACTGGTTCTGCGAGATGCGGTCGTGGCGCCTCTTGAGTTGCGTCGCACGCTTGCTGACCTGAGGTCGCAGGAACAATTTGTTCGGATATGCGCCTGGTGCCAAAAGGAGCATGAAAAGCAACTCGATGAATGGATGCCCGCAAAGGAGTTCATCGGTACATTGACGCCGATGCCTCACGTTATGTGCCAAGCATGCCAAGATGATCACGATTAGTCGGTATCTTATTCCTGGTGTTCAGGGCTGTTTTAGCCTTAACCTCACCGGTCGGAAACACCCTAAGCTGCCGATTGGTTAATCAGCAGAGGTTTGCGCTGATGTTGGTTGTATGGCGGACAGTGCTGCCCGTCCCCGCTTTAATTCGAATACCATGGATAATCATGGGGCAGATTGTCCTAAAGCCTAAATCCATCTGGTATCGCCTTCGGGGCCTCGATAAACTCTGGCTTTTTTAGAGCCCTTTAGGGGCCCATGGAACCGGAAAATGACCGCTGATAATCGAAACCTTGTCGTCTGGCTATCCTGTGTGTGTGCCGTGATCTACCTTATGATTGTGGTTGGCGGCGTTACCCGACTGACGCAGAGTGGTCTCTCCATGGTCGATTGGCGACCCATCATGGGCGTGATTCCGCCTCTGACACTGACTGACTGGGAGCAGGCCTTTGAGGCCTACAAGCAGTATCCTGAGTTCCTGAAAATCAATCGGGATATGGATCTTGAACAGTTCAAAGGTATCTTTTACTGGGAATTTGGACACAGGTTACTGGGCCGGGTAATCGGGCTCGTTTACTTTATCCCATTTGTGGTCTTTTTGGCGCTTGGGCGGATCGAAAAAAAGTGGAGACCCAAGCTTTGGGCGGCATTTGTACTCGGTGGACTGCAAGGGCTCATGGGCTGGTACATGGTAAAAAGCGGCTTGGTGGATGTTCCTCACGTGAGTCATTTTCGTTTGGCGGCTCATCTTTTGTTGGCGATCCTGATCTTGGGGTTTCTATTCTGGTTAATCCTGGAACTTGCGGGGGTAAAGCGCATGAGCGTTCCAGTGGGCTTGCAACGACTAGCGGTCGGCATGCTTTTATTGCTCGCGCTCCAACTTCTGCTTGGTGCGTTTACTGCGGGTCTGGATGCGGGGCACGGTTTTAATACTTATCCGTTGATGCATGGCCAGTGGCTGGCGGATGCTGCTGTCATGATGGAACCTTTCTGGAGGAACTTCATTGAAAACGGTGTGATGATTCAGTTTATGCATCGATGGATTGGTGCACTGTTGCTAGTAGGCGTGGTTTGGCTGGCGTTCGCGGCGGCTAAAAACGGTATGTTATTGCCGGCAATTTTACTGGTTGTCATTACGGCAACCCAGTTTGGGATTGGTGTAGCGACGTTAATGCTGCGTGTACCGGTGGTTTTGGGTAGTTTGCACCAGGCAGTAGCCTGTTTGATGGTATTGGCACTTGTTTATTTGGTTTATGTGACACGGAACCCTCGAGCCGCATTGGGGTATACAGGATGAAAGTCTGCCTGGCGCAGATCAACACGACCCCCGGTGATTTCAGCGGTAATCTTAAGAAAGTTCAATTGGGTATTGATGCGGCGTCGACGGCGGGAGCGGACCTGGTCGTGTTTCCTGAATTGACCTTACCTGGTTATCTCAGTCAGGACCTTATTTACAACCCGGATTTTATTGCACGGAACCTTCAGGCGCTTCAGGAAGTCGTTGAAATGTCCGTCCACTGCCACCCGAAGCTTCACATCGTTATAGGGTACATAGGCAAAAACACAGGGATTGGTAAACCGTTTACCAACCTTGCAGGTGTCATTAATAAGGGCAGCCTGGCTCATATCTACCAGAAACAGCTACTGCCTTTTTATGATGTCTTCGATGAGCTTCGGTATTTTGAGCCCGGTAACCAGCTGACAATGTTCAACATTGGGTCAGTGAAAGTTGGACTCGCTATTTGTGAAGACCTTTGGAACGATAAGGGTTCCGATGACTATCGTTACGTCGACAACCCGCTGGAGAAATATCGGGCTGCCGGTGTGGATGTGCTGGTTTCGATTAATAGCTCTCCTTTTGTGCATGGGAAATGTCAGCAGCGTCTGGATCACATTGCACCCGCGACCCTTGGTGGGCCGGCGATTGTGTATGTGAACCAATGCGGCGGGCAAGACGAACTGGTGTTTGATGGCCAGAGTTTTGTCGCAAAGGAAGGTGCGGTCCAACACCTGAGCGCCAATATTTTTAATGATACTTTTGATGTGGTAGACATTTTTGATGAGACATTACCTAACCCAGAAGCGGTGTCTACCCCAGAGGCGGCGTTCGCGCTAAAAGAGGTAAAACCCGGATTAGTTTCTCTCGCTGACCTTTTGGTGCTTGGCCTTCGGGATTATGTACAAAAATCAGGTTTCAGCCAGATCGTGCTTGCTTCTAGTGGCGGGGTGGATAGCGCGGTAGTCTGTAAGCTGGCCTGCGACGCGGTAGGTGCCAAAAATGTTCATGCGATCCGCATGCCGTCGATCTTTAGCAGTCCACATTCCAGAGATGATGCGAAGCTATTACATGAAAACCTTGGCTGTTGGGATTACGAAGTGCCAATAGAGCATGAAACGCTGGTGCAAAGTCTGAATGAGCATTTCTCTGTACACGACGACAGTGCAAATATCGCTGCCAGGACAGTATCTGCCGGTGGTTACAGTTCAGTAGCGGATGAGAACATTCAGGCGCGACTGCGGGACGTTTATCTTATGCACTTTAGCAACGCGTATGGGGCAATGCCCCTGTCAACCGGGAATAAGACTGAATCCGGATGTGGTTATTACACGCATTTTGACATGAACTTTTCTTACGCTCCGATCAAAGATCTATACAAGTTTGAAGTGATTGATCTTGCGATGGATGATGCCAGAATCCCAAAGCATATCTGGCAAAAGCCCCCGTCCGCTGAACTGGCCTTTGGTCAGACAGATGAGGAGAGCCTGTTACCCTATGCATTGCTTGACCCGATCGTTATGTCGTATGTGGAGGATTACGTCACGAGTTTTGAGCGGTTCCGTGCTTGGGTGGCGAAACCGTCCAGACAAAAAATCAGCGGCAACTTTAAAACGCTAATTGATTGGCTTGATCGGGAAGGGGCCATTAATGATTATGAGCGTATTGTGAGTCTGATCGGGCGTATGGAATATAAAAGACGCCAGACTTGTCCCGGAACAAAAGTATCCAAAGTAGCCTTCGGTATCGGCAGAAGAATCCCGATTGTTGAAAAGTGGTCCTAGGCGCTGAGGTGCTTATAAGCCCCCGGAACGGCAACCTGTATTAAAAGATCTAGAACCTTTGGCAAGGGTTTGATCGATCTGGCAAGAGGTGAAGTAGTAGACTGCTGCTAGCTATTTACACCGTTTAGATGGCCTATATTATAGGGTGCAGTGTTGCTTTCTTTTTTGCTGGCTATTTAAGGGCTTAGCGACATCCAAGTGCTTAGCGACATCCAAGTGCTTAGCGATATCCAAGTGCAAGGCGCCAGCGTTCGTCACCAGCCAAAAAGTATCTAGCGTTTGAGGCCTCGGGCACTGTTTAGTAGCCGTATCATGAGTGGTCGGCTAGTGTGTCTTGCGCGCTTTTAAGCTATTTAACACGAGTTTTTCATCTATCTTTTCATCTACTTTTCGGGAAATGGAGTAAATTTTGGTACAGAATATTTTTTACGCGCAATCTGGAGGCGTGACGGCCGTTATTAACGCGACCGCCTGTGGGGTGATTGAATCGGCACGAAAGTCAAAGAAACTTGGCAAGGTGCTGGCCGGCAAAAACGGCATCCTCGGCGCATTGAGGGAAGAGTTAATCGACACGTCGCTGGAATCGAAAAAAGACATTGCCGCTCTTCGACATACCCCTAGCGGCGCATTTGGATCTTGCCGCTACAAGTTAAAGAGTTTTTCTGAAAACAAAGCGGAATATCAGCGGTTGATCGAAGTGTTCCAGGCCCACGATATTGGATACTTTTTCTATAACGGTGGTGGCGATAGTCAGGACACGGCCAACAAGGTGTCTCAACTCAGCCTGCAAATAGGGTATCCGATATGTTGTATTGGCATTCCCAAGACAGTCGATAATGACCTGCCGATTACGGATACCTGCCCTGGTTTTGGGTCAGTGGCAAAATATGTCGCGGTGTCGACGATGGAAGCAGGCCTGGATGTGGCGTCTATGTCCGAATCATCGACCAAAATATTTGTGCTTGAAGTGATGGGACGACACGCGGGCTGGATCGCGGCGGCGTCAGGTCTGGCCAAGGATAACCCCTTGGCGCCGCCGCATATCATTCTGTTTCCGGAGGTGGCGTTCGACCGGGCTAAATTTCTGGCTCGAGTACAGCAAACCGTTGACCGTGTTGGCTACTGTGTTGTGGTCGCTTCTGAAGGCGCTCAATATGCCGATGGTAGATTCCTTGCGGACGCAGGCGCCAAGGATGCGTTCGGTCATACTCAACTAGGTGGCGTTGCGCCGGCGCTAGTAGAGATGATCAAGGGTGCTCATGGATACAAATGTCATTGGTCCGTTGCAGATTACTTGCAACGTGCCGCAAGGCATATTGCCTCTGCTACAGATGTTGCGCAGGCTTACGCTGTCGGTGAGGCGGCTGTCCAATTCGCGCTGGAAGGCAAGAACGCCGTGATGCCTGTGATCAAGCGCAAAAAAACGAAGCGTTACGGATGGGAGATCGGGGAAGCACCCTTGTCTCGAGTCGCAAACGTCGAGAAAAAGATGCCAAAGTCATTCATCACCAAAGATGGATTTGGTATCACGGGGAAGGCCCGTGATTACCTTGCACCATTGATTCATGGGGAAGATTACCCGCCCTATAAAAACGGGCTTCCCCAATATGTCCGTCTAAATAATAAGCTTGTTCGGAAGAAACTTGAGAAGTTTGTACCTTCCTAAACCTGTTCTAAGTCGCGAATTATCATTAACCAAAATGGATTGAGTGTCATGGGAAAACGAGTGTTACTGATGATGTGCTGTGTGTTGATTGCTGGCTGTGACGAGTCCCCGAAGGCTCTGAGCAACATAAAGGCCCAGGAAAGCGAGCAATTAATTTCTGGTATTGACCTGGTAGGGATGAATCCGGATATCAGGCCACAGGATGATTTTTATGAGTACGCGAACGGTAAATGGATAGCAGCAACTGAAATTCCTGCAGAAGAGATTGGTTGGGGTAGCTATATGACGCTTCGTAAAGCTTCGCTGGAACAGTCGAAAGGCATAGTTGAAGGATTGGCTGAATCGGTAGGTCTGACAGGAGAAGAGAAAAAAATCAGCGATTTCTACACGGCGTGGATGGATGAGGCGCTTGTCAATGAGAAGGGTGTGGAGCCTTTGGCAATGAACCTGACGAGGATTGAAGCGCTAACGTCACATGATGACGTCATTACTTATTTTGGGTCGGAAAACGCGAATGGATTGGATGGTCCTTTTAACTTTTATGTGGGGCAGGATGATAAAGACTCAACGCGGTATGTTGCGTTCTTTGTTCAGTCAGGTTTGGGTTTGCCGAATCGTGATTACTATTTCGATGAGTCTGAACGTGGCCAGTTCCTGGTGCAGGAGTACCAAAGCTTCATCAGTCGGATACTGTCGCTTGCCGGACATGATGATGCACAGAGCGCTGCTGCGCGGGTTGTTGGTCTTGAAACCATGTTGGCTGAGCACCATTGGACCAAGGTAGAGAATCGGGACGCGGATAAAGTCTATAACCCGTTCACTGATGTAGAACTCACATCGCTTTTATCAAACCTGAACCTGGATTCATATCTACAGGGAATCGGCTTGGCTCGCCAACCTACCGTGATTGTGATGCAGCCCTCATACCTTGAGCAGGTTAATTCGCTATTTCGAGAAGTGCCATTAGAGACCTGGAAGGATTACCTGCAGGCGAGGACAGTCTCCAGTTTTGCAAATTTTTTGAGTGACGATTTTGTTCGGGCGCGGTTCGACTTTTACGCCAAAACCCTGACGGGCAGTGAACAGCAGACGCCTCGGTGGCGCAGGGCAGTGTCTTCGATCAATAGCAGCATCGGGGAAATGCTAGGGAAAATTTATGTCGCGCGGTACTTTAATCCCGAGTCCAAGGAACGGATGATTGAAATGGTTGGTTACCTTAATAGGGCTTACGCCGAATCGATCAGGAATCTTGATTGGATGAGCGATGAAACAAAAGAGAAAGCCCTGACTAAGCTCTCTAAGTTCACTCCCAAAATTGGTTATCCCGATAAGTGGAAAGACTATTCCTCCCTGGAAGTCGCTGCGAATGACCTTGTTGGAAATATTAAACGCGCTCGAACTTTTTCTCATAACCGAAATGTGGGTAAGCTGGGTAAACCCATTGATCGAACTGAATGGTTTATGGCGCCGCAACAGGTCAATGCTTACTACAACCCGGGGTTGAACGAAATTGTATTCCCTGCCGCATACTTGCAGGCACCGAATTTTCTGCCCGAGGCGGATGACGCCTATAATTATGGCGCGATCGGGGTGACGATTGGTCATGAAATTGGCCACGGCTTTGATGACCAAGGTAGTAAATATGATGGAGATGGAAACCTTCGGAGTTGGTGGACTGATGAGGATCTAGCGAACTTTGAGATCAGAACCAAGGGCCTGGTTGATCAGTTCAATGAATTTGAAGCGCTACCAGGGTTATTCGTGAATGGCGAGTTGACCTTGGGGGAGAATATTGGGGACCTGGGTGGAACGGCTATTGCCCTGAAGGC
>JABIVN010000614.1 GCA_018667205.1 Gammaproteobacteria bacterium
AATCAGCGTTGATCGGGTTGAAGATGCTCGAAACGCCATCAGCGTAGGTGACGATCTTGAAGTTAAGATCATTTCGGTTGACCGAAAGAACCGCACGTTGGGTGTTTCCATTAAAGCCAAGGACATGGCTGATGAACAGGAAGCTGTTAGGGAACATCGGGAGAAAGAGTCAGAAGTGGCTCCTACGACTATCGGTGACCTGATTAAGCAGCAGATGGGCGCCGGTAACGACGAGGAGGCCAAGCCTTAAGTGTAAGCATGACGAAGTCGGAGCTTATAGAGAGAATTGCTGCAGTTCAGGGCCAATTGTCTGCCAAAGACGTTGAGCTTGCTGTGAAAATGATCCTCGATCATATGGTCGAAGTGCTCGCCGTAGGTGAGCGCATCGAGATTCGAGGGTTCGGCAGTTTTTCTCTACACTACCGGGCACCGCGATTGGGGCGTAACCCCAAGACCGGCGAAAAGGTAGAGCTTGCAGGCAAGTACGTGCCGCACTTTAAGCCAGGCAAGGAATTGCGAGAACGTGTGAACCTTTCGTTACTGGAAGCGCTCGAAAAAACACCACCGCAGTTTTAGTCAACAGTATAAAAAAGGCGACCTAGGTCGCCTTTTTTATTGGTTTTTTTTATTGGTCGTCAAGATCGCACCAAGTCCCTGTACCCAAAAGTGAAGTGACCAAAAAAATACTCGTAGAAGCGCGAAACGCCTATTCGTTGTAGAATCTTCGTATCTGATTTCGAGGACCCCTTTATGGGCTTCATCAAAAAAATACTATTCTTGTTTATAGCGCTGGTTGCCTTTTTGTTAGTCTTACTCGCAGCTGCCGACAATAGTGCACAGGTGGCCCTTAAGTTTCTGGAATACGAGACACCCGTTTGGCCTATTTCCTGGTGGATTATCTCCGCTTTTGTCGTCGGCGTCGTCTTCGGTAATCTGCTTAACGTGGTGTCTAATACTCGCCTGCGAATGGAAGCGCGTCGCGAAAGAAAAACAGCCCAAGGTCGTACTCAGGAACTGGATCTAGTGAAAGCCCAAAAGCAAGAGCCTTTGGTTTCACCTGTTCCCGCGGAAATATAATTAACCGTTATGGATAACCTCATACTTTACGCGCTTATCGTTGGGGCTATTGGCATAGGTTGGTTGCTTGGACGACGCGAACGTACCAAGACGTCAGAAACAGTGGGCCCGAATTACTACCAGGGCTTGAACTACTTGCTCAATGAAGAGCCCGATAGAGCGGTAACCACTTTTATTGAAAACCTCGAGGTTAACAGCGACACCCTGGAAACCCATCTTGCGTTGGGCGGACTACTCAGGCGAAGGGGCGAGTTGGACAAAGCTGTCGTCGTCCACGAAAACATATTGGTTCACGCAAAATTATCTAAAAACGACATGCAGGGCGTTCAACTGGAACTCGCTCGGGATTACCTCTTGGCAGGACTGCTGGATCGTGCAGAGGAGCTTTGTGTTCAACTCAGCCAGGAACCGGAAACCGGTAAACCGGATTCCATCAGACGAGAGAGCCTGAAAATTACCCTGGAGATTTATGAGCGTGAAAAGGAATGGTCTCAGGCAATAGAAGTTGCCATGTTGCTGGCGGTTGGTGACGCCGCCGATCAATATGAGAAGGCGATATCCCATTACTACTGTGAAACAGCAGAAGAACTGCTGGTCAGCAATGAGTTTTCACGTGCTCGTGAGTCCGTTAGGGAAGCCATAGGACACGACGTGAACAACCCAAGGACATCCTTGGTTCGGGGGCGAATCGATGTTGAAGAAGGCCATTATGACCACGCTATTACAGCGCTGACCCGAATTCGGGACCAGGACCCAGTATACGTCCCAGAGTCTCTGGAAACCTTAGAGAAAGCCTATCAACTGGACCAGCGTCCACAAGAAGAGCTTCGCCAATACCTACTATCCTGCCTGGAGCTTACCCCATCTATTTCCATCGTGCTGATGCTCGCAAAGAGCATCAGGGAGGAACTTGGAGACGAAGCGGTTGCCAAGTTCATCGCTAAACACTTGAAGAAGAATCCAACTATTCGCGGTCTTACTCAGCTGATTGACCTGCACATTGATAACACCCAGGGGGTCGCAAAAGAGAACCTGGCGATCCTGAGGAGCTTCGCCGAAGCCCTGGTCGCCGATAAACCTGCCTATCGTTGCAATGGTTGTGGCTTTGAAGGCAAACGAATGCGCTGGCATTGTCCAGTGTGCAAGGACTGGGCAACCATCGAACCGATCTTTGGCCTTGAAGGCGAGTAGCTTAGCCCCCCGTCATCCCCACTACCCCTGATCTCGTTAGTCCTCCACCTGGCATCTCAACCAAGTATCATCTCAACCTCGCCTAAATGTCATCTAGACCGAAGTGGAGAGATCTCTTCGCTGCCAACTACTCGGTGGTCCCGCCTACATCTACATAGGAAATAACCTACCTTCTAATGCCCCGCGTATTGTTACTTTCATCCTGCTTCTAAAGCAACTAAACACAAACAGGAGAATTACAATGAATCCCCAAAACATAGCAACTGCGATTTTCGCAGTCCTTGTACTTTGTATCGGTAGCGTCGCACAGGCCAATGACCTTTCGGGTCAGCTAAGTGGTGATGTGATGATAGTTAATGTTAATGAGGCCGATGCCGCATCTATTGCCAATGCGCTGGTTGGAATCGGTATTTCACGAGCGCAGGCGATTGTGGATTACCGTGATCAGTACGGCCGGTTTTACTCAGCCCAAGAACTGACTTCGGTAAAGGGCATTGGCCAGTCAACAGTGGAAAAGAACCTGTCGAGAATCTCCATCGAGTGATCTTGCATGGGCGTTGATATGGCGACTAAAAGCGGTGCGTAAGCACCGTTTTTTGGTTTTCGCCGGCAATGGTTTCGATTTTGTGACACTCATATCGGAAAAATTGAAACCATGGCGGGTCTGCTGTCTGCAGGAAATAGTCCTCGAAGGTAGCCTCAGGTTGTTTGTTTTTGTGGCTCCCCGACCCGTGCTCGCCTCAGGGCTTAATGATAACCGCGCGATTTTGAGTGTTTATACCAGGTAAGGTTACTCTTGGATTCAATGGGTTACAAAGGGTTGAGTGCCGATCAAAGAAGCGAGTACCAGTGGCACCGCGCTCAGGGACTACTCAATTTGAGTGACCCGAAGAAGTGAACCACTGTGAGTGTTAATCGGAATAATCCGGCATTTTTGGACTTTAGAGATGACGCATTCAGATAGACTGGCGGAAAAGGCGTTCAGACTCGTCTACAATCAATTGGGTATAGAGTCGGTGTATACTATGTCGAATCATAAGTTGAGTGGTTTGTTCCTTGCGATACGCAACGAATTGGCGCGGTCTGTTCTGAAGATCGTCCCGCCTGATATGGTTGAAGACATCGTCCAGGAAGCTTACGTTCGATTGTGTCAGGTGGGTGATCAGGATTTGATTCGCCATCCTAGAGCATTTATTTTTCGAACGGTTAAGAATCTAGCGTTAGATCATGTCAAAAGCGCTAACCATCGGTTGAGCATCGGGGTTGAATCCGACGAATTAAACCACCCTTTGGATGACTCTACTTACAGAGAGGCAGTTTCTCACGAAGAGTTTGGTCAGTTTTGTGATGCCGTTCGACATTTACCTTTGCAGTGTCGTCGCGTGTTTGTATTAAAGAAAGTCTACAACTACTCCCAGAAAGAGATCTCGGAGGAATTAGGCATCAGTGTGAGCACTGTTGAAAAGCATACGGCTCTTGGCATTCGACGATGCAGGACTTATTTGCAGAACCGGCAACTAGAGCATGAGAAAGGACGAGAAGGAGCTAAAAATGGGATTGCACACTTCTCGAAGGGAGATAACCAATGAGTAATGTGCGCCCAATTCTAATCCGGGAGCAACGTCTTGAAGAAGCGTCATATTGGATCACGAAATTAGACCGCAAGCTTTCTGTCGAAGAGCAAACGATGCTGAAGGAATGGATGTCAGTTGATGCGAAAAACACAGCAGAGCTATTGGCGCTTGCTGAATTGTGGGATCAGATGGACGCGTTGTCGCAACTGAGTGAGGTTATTCCGCACACAGGTTATAAACCGACAAGAAAACGGTTGGCAATTGCAGCTTCGGTTATCGTTGCCGTAGCAGTTACTGCTGCGCTTTTATTCCATAATCCGTTGTTCGATAATCAGGCCGTCGAGAGGCCGTTAGAGGTTGCCCACTATGGCGAATTTCGTTACCAGACTCTGGTAGGTGATCGATCCACGGTCCACTTAAATGAAGGCAGCGTTGTACAACTGAATACAGACACAATGCTTGATGTGTCGATGCTTCCTAATCAACGTCTACTGACGCTTAGACGGGGCGAAGTTCACATTAATGTGGCTCATGACCCTGCGCGTCCATTGCGACTGGTAGTTGGTAATCGGGTCATCGAGGCCATAGGCACTCAATTTAATGTCAGGATTGACGACAGCCAGAAAATTGAACTAATCGTAACGGAAGGACTTGTCAGTGTCGGCGTCACGCCGGGCAGCGGCGGTGAGAATGCTGCGAATTATTCTGTTGTTGAACTGATTGCTGAGAATGAGCGAATCAGGCTAGATGAACCGGGTTTCCAGGTCGAGGAGCTTCTGAAGCCTAAAGAAATAGAGGTTAGACTGTCGTGGCGTAATGGCAATTTAATATTTCGTGGTGAATCGTTAAGTAATGCTGTCTCTGAAGTTGGACGCTACACGAACATGGAATTCATCATTCAGTCAGAGGAATTGAAACAACTGCGTGTCGCAGGATTGTTTAGAGCCGGTGATGTAGATGGTTTTCTTAGATCATTGCGGGCTAACTTTAATATTGTTGATGAAAGGATAGATGACAAGGTCATATCTTTGTCGCAACGTGTCCAGAAGCCGGCAATCCAGGCTAATTAACCCCAGCCGATGGAGCGATCCACTTTGTTCTGGATAAGAGTCAGCATCGTCCTGTCGGGTTTCATGGCGATTCAATCTTCAGCTGAACCTGCAAGTGAACAAAGTAGAGTCATAGAGTTCAACATTCCCCGCCAAAGTGCAGTTAAAGCACTTGTTGAATTTGCTGAGCAGGCAGAAGTCACTCTGGTATTTCCATTTGAGGAAACCTCGGGAATCACGACGAATCGGTTGCAAGGCGAATATACTATGGTCGTCGCCTTAGGCTTGTTATTAGCTGATACGTCGCTGGCGTCGACGATAAATGATGGTCAAGTCAATGTTACTTTAACTGAAAAGGGGGGGGAGGGCTTCAGGGGGTCTTTTTTCGGTCGTATTATCACTGCGCTGACAACTGGCCTGATTGAAACTGGTTTCGGCTCCGAGGTTAGCGCCGGGGACGGGGGTATGCAAAACCTGGTTGAAGAAATCGTAGTGACTGCCCAGCGTCGTGAACAGAAGTTGCAGGATGTTGGGATAGCCGTCAGCAGTTTCTCCTCTCAAGACATTAAAAATTTTGGCATGTTACGGCCCGAGGATATAGCCGGGCAGACACCTGGTCTGGACGTGAAAAACTCACTTGGTTCTATGAATCCCGTCTTTACGATAAGGGGGATAGGGTTAAACGATTACAACATTAACAATAATCCTTCGGTTGGTGTCTACGTTGATGAAATCTATATGGCAAGTGCTGCCTACCTGTCTTTTCAGGTTTTTGATCTTGAAAGAATAGAAGTTTTGAAGGGGCCGCAAGGCACGCTCTATGGTCGCAATACAACTGGCGGCGCCATAAACTTTTTGTCGGCGAAACCGACAAAGGGCTTCGAAGCGTATCTGAACCTTGGCTACAGTCGGTGGAATACGCTTAAGATGGATGGGGCTGTCAGTGGTTCTGTCGGCGCTAATCTGACCGGACGGTTAGCTTTTCAAGTAACAGGGTCTGACGGTTATTATAAAAATAATGGCACCACCGTCACTACTGGTATGTTGGGCACACGCGCATCTGCGCTTGATAGCCGGGGCTTTAGTTTGGGTATGCCTGCGGCTGGTGATGTCATTCCAGTAAACCCATTGGTGCCGCCAGACGATGATTTCTTGGAGCAAGATCTTTACTCGTTTCGCGGCACTTTGGTGTGGCAATCTAAAGATCGGGTTGAGATTACAAGCAGCGTTCACTACACCGAAGATGCATCGGATATGTTCGTTCGATCAATGGGTTCAGATAGTGTCGATTTAAATGGTTTTTCTCCGGCTGACAACGATCCTTTCACAGTCGACGCTAATTTTGGCGCAGGTGGAAGTACGGTTGATATAGAAGGAATAGGTGGTTTCGTAAAAGTTGATATAGATTTCGATTTTGGGAACCTGATATCGGTTACCGGATATGAAGCTATCGAAAGGACGTTGCCTTTTGAGGAATCCAGTCCATACCGGATTCTGGATCAGTTATTTGTTGACGATCTTTATGAATGGAGTCAGGAGGTGAGGCTACAGATCGAGCAAACTGACAAGTATTTTTGGTTGGTCGGCGCTTACCTGGGGAAAGAGAAGATCAAATCGCGCAAAGACATTAACAGCCTGGACTCTATTTTACGGACAACAATTGCAACAGAGTTTGTGCAGGAAGGGACGAATCACGCCGTATTTTCGCATAGTGAATGGCAGTTGAGTGAGGCCACTCGGTTGACTGTAGGCCTGCGGTACTCGCACGATTCTAAGCGTTATTCAGGCGGATCCTTTAT
>JABIVN010000063.1 GCA_018667205.1 Gammaproteobacteria bacterium
TCCCCGGGACGACAGATCAACTTAATGACTATGCGGTAGGCGTTCCCCGTAGGCGTTCCCCGTAGGCGTTCCCCGTAGGCGTTCCCCGTGTTCGCCAGGCCATTGCCATTGAGCGCGAAGTTATCAACAGAAAAACGAGTAGCGTATCAAATGAGCTCATCCACGGCATCACCAGTCAGTCGACTTTGGATGCCGACGCTGAATACATACTGAAAACCAACCGAAAACATTGGCGCATTGAAAATAGCTGTCACGATATTCTTGACTGGACGAATCATCGAGACAGGTGCCGCATCCGAACTCAATATTGTCCTAAAAACATGACTCTTCTTAGACGTTTTTCTATTGGCGCTATCAAAGCAATCAGTTCAAAAGGGGTACTGGAGATCACAAAAGACCTGATAATGAATGTATGGATGGTTTTTAATGATTTAAAAATGACTAAAAATACGCTGAATTCATAACAACAAGGCTTAGAACAAACTTACCCTGTTTGGTTGAGTGGTTTAGTTACCTTTAGCAAAACCTTGTAAGATCAATTTCGTACTGATTTTATTAGCGACCGCGGACTAGCACTCTTTTTCTATCTTCCGTTTAATAACTTGCTAAGAGTATCTATATATTAGTATTTCTTAGAAAAGCCTGCTAATACTACCTATCGCCCTCACTTGACGGATGCACCGGCTCTAGATATCACTAATAAGGATAAGATTGATGAATTTTAAGAAATTTTTGACCAGCTCCGTCATTACCGCGGGTATTGCGATCGGCATTCAAAGTGGTGCCGTGGTCGCTGCTACGCCATCTTACGTGACTATCGGTACTGGCGGTCAGACCGGCGTTTATTACGTGGTCGGTCAGTCCATTTGCCGTCTGGTTAACCGTGGCCAAAAGACTCACGGTATCAAGTGCACCGCCCCGTCAACCGGTGGTTCGGTTGCCAATCTTAACGCCATTCGTATCGGTGGGCAGGACATGGGCGTGGCTCAGTCCGACTGGCAGTTCCACGCCTATAACGGCACCAGTAAATTTGCCCGTCAGGGTGCTAACCCAGAATTGCGTGCCGTGTTCTCTGTTCATCCCGAGCCGTTTACCGTGGTTGCCCGTGCTGATTCCGGCATCAAGCATTTTAACGACCTGAAGGGCAAACGTGTCAATATCGGTAATCCAGGTTCTGGCCAACGTGGCACTATGGAAGTCGTGATGGAAGGCAAAGGCTGGAGCAAGGATGACTTCAAGCTGGCATCTGAACTGAAGGCTTCAGAGCAGTCCCAGGCGCTGTGTGATAATAAGATTGATGCGATTATCTACACAGTGGGTCACCCTAACGGTTCTATCAAGGAAGCAACCACCTCTTGTGATGCAGTACTGGTACCGGTTACCGGTGATGATATTAGTAAGTTGATCAATGACAACGCATACTACGCCGCGGCGACTATCCCTGGTGGAATGTATAGCGGTAGCGATGCCGATACGTCCACCTTTGGTGTCGGTGCGACCTTTGTTTCTTCGACCAACGCTGATCCCGAAGCGATCTATCAAGTCGTGAAGGCGGTGTTCGATAACTTTGACCGTTTCAAGCGTCTGCACCCTGCCTTTGCCAACCTTGATCCGACCAAGATGATCAAAAACAGCCTGTCTGCCCCTCTGCATGATGGCGCCGTACGCTACTACAAAGAACGTGGCTGGATGTGATTCATACGCTTCTGACCGGCGATGCCGCCACCTAATTTGATTGTTCCAGAGTACCACCGGGACAGTCCCTGCTCGACTCTGGCGTGACCTTCTCGGTCTTGCTGGATAGTACTGATGTTTACCGGTGGTAACGCTGGAAACGTTGGATCGGAGAGTGTTATGAGTGACCTGAATTCAAAAGAACCAAACAAACTCAGCGACGCAGAACTCCAGGATTTTGTGGCCTCGACTGATAGTGGTGCCCGAGATCCCGAAGGCATTCAACGTGTTTTGCTGCTGGGAACGGCACTGTGTTGGTCGCTGTTTCAGCTGTGGATCGCCTCGCCGCTACCGTTTTATGATTGGCCGCTGATCGGCAGTTTTGGTGTTTTCAACGACACTGAATCGCGTTCGATCCACCTTGCGTTTGCTGTATTCCTTTCCTTTATGGCCTATCCCGCCTTGAGTGGTTCACCCCGTAAACGGGTGCCCCTAGCGGATATGGTGATGGCTATACTGGGCGCGTTTTGCGCTGGCTACCTGTTTTTATTCTATGTTCAAATATCGGATCGCCCGGGTTTACCGACTACGTTAGATCTCGCCGTGGCGGTTGCTGGCGGCATTCTACTGTTGGAAGCAACACGGCGTACGCTGGGCCCGCCGCTGGTCATTGTTGCGTCGGTGTTTTTGCTCTACACCTTTGCAGGCCCCTACATGCCGGAGATCATCGCCCACAAGGGCGCCACCCTGAAAGAAGTGGTAAATCACCAATGGATCACCACCGAAGGTGTGTTTGGTATTGCTTTGGGTGTCTCTACCAGTTTCGTATTTCTATTTGTTTTATTTGGTGCGCTACTGGACAAGGCCGGTGCCGGTAACTATTTTATTAAGGTGGCGTTCTCGTTGTTAGGCCATCTGCGTGGCGGGCCTGCTAAAGCAGCCGTGGTTGCTTCGGGTATGACCGGACTAATTTCCGGTTCTTCCATTGCCAACGTGGTAACGACCGGCACTTTTACCATACCAATGATGCGGCGGGTTGGGTTCAGCGCCGAGAAAGCTGGTGCTGTGGAAGTGGCTTCATCAGTTAATGGCCAGATCATGCCGCCGGTAATGGGTGCGGCGGCCTTTTTAATGGTTGAGTATGTCGGTATCTCTTATCTTGAAGTGATCAAACATGCCTTCTTGCCAGCGTTGATCTCCTATATCGCACTGGTTTACATCGTTCATCTCGAAGCGCTTAAACAGAATATGTATGGTCTGCCTCGGCGTAGTGTGGCCAAGCCTTGGATGGCCCGTTTGACGGGGGTGTTGATCGGATTTTTTGCCACCGCGGCGATATCAATGGTGGTCTATTACGGTATCGGCTGGATCAAACCGTTGTTTGGCCAATACGCTAGTCTAGTGATCGGAGTGGTGTTGTTGGCCGTGTATGTCTTGCTGGTGCGCTTCTCTTCTCACTACCCCGATCTTGAACTAGATGACCCCAACTCTGATGTCGTGGAGTTGCCTGAGGTCGGGCCGACCGTTAAGTCAGGGTTACACTTTATTCTGCCGGTGGTGGTGCTGGTCTGGTGTCTGATGGTTGAACGCTTGTCCCCTGGATTATCGGCGTTCTGGGCCTCGATGTTGATGATATTTATCCTGCTGACGCAAAAACCCTTGTTTGCGTTCTTCCGTAACAAAGGTGGTCTTGGGCGACAGTTTAGGTGGGGGTTCAATCAGCTGATTGATGGCTTGATCGTTGGTGCACGGAACATGATTGGCATCGGTATCGCGACGGCAACCGCCGGTGTCATCGTTGGTGTGGTATCTCAAACAGGTGTTGGTTCGGTATTGGCCGACCTGGTTGAAGTGTTGTCGATGGGTAGCCTATTGTTGATGTTGGTCTTGACCGCCTTGCTGAGCTTGATTCTGGGTATGGGCCTGCCGACCACCGCCAACTACATTGTTGTATCGTCCTTACTAGCGCCGGTAATTGTTACTTTGGGTCAGGAATCAGGGTTGATTGTACCGTTGATCGCGGTCCATCTGTTCGTGTTCTATTTCGGCATCATGGCAGATGTGACTCCACCTGTGGGGCTAGCGTCTTTTGCTGCAGCAGCGGTGTCCGGGGGGGATCCGATTCGTACCGGTTTTGTGGCGTTCTTTTACAGTTTGCGTACGGCTATTTTACCTTTCCTGTTTATCTTTAATACCGACCTATTGTTGATCGATGTGACCTGGTGGCAGGGCGTTATAGTATTCTTGATCTCGACTGCGGCGATCTTACTGTTTACTGCGGCGACTCAGGGTTATTTCCTCGTGCGTAACCGTTTTTACGAGACCGCCTTGCTGATCCTTATCGCCTTCTCATTGTTCCGTCCAGGCTATTGGATGGACATGATCGTTTCCCCGTATCAAACCGTCGCGGCCAGCGAACTGACCGGCAGCAACCTGGATATCCCTGCCAGGACTGAGTTGAGACTGCACTTGGTGGGTGAGGATGCGGTCGGTAATCCGCGTAACTTTGTGGCGCTGTTTGAGCTAGGCGAAGGCCGGGGGACCCAGGAACGGCTGGTCAATGCAGGCCTGGAATTGATTGAACTTGATGGCAAGGTAGTGGTTGATATGGTCGGCTTTGATAGCCAAGCTCAGAGAGCCGGTTTGACCTTTGACCAGCAGATAGCGCAGGTAGAGGTCCCGCAGGATCAGCCGCCGAAAGAGCTGATGTTTATCCCGGCGCTGTTGTTACTGACGCCTATCGTGCTTTTACAGAGACGTCGTCGTCAGGTTAACGGCAAGGCGCCGACCTTAGCAAAGACTTAATCTAGCACCGGGTTCCTTTATGTAGGGGCTCGGTTTCGGTTGCTATACTCTGCAGTCACGGTTCTCTCGTGACGAGACATCATTGAGAAGACTCCACAGAGCTAGTGGGTAAGTCCTGTTAGATGCGGCGAAGGGAAGTTCCAACAAAACAAGTGACCTACGAATTATTTCCCCAAAGTCAGACTTCCGTTGGCGAACCCGGATTTGAGTTTCCAGACGCCATCGCGTTTCACCAGTATATAGACCACATTAGTCGTGGAGATGGGTTCATCAGAAGTGTTGTAACGCGAGAAGTTGATATCAACCATCGCGCTTATATCGTCAGCGTAAACCAGTTCATTATTGTGAATTCGAGAGTAAGACCAACCAGACTTTCGCAGGCCATCAAAATCTACTGCGTCACCGTAATTGTCCCAGCGAGTGATGTGCCCATTAATACTGAAGATGAACGGTTGTCCCGTTGTAGCATTAAGAGCATCTCTGTCTTTGTCGTTGAAGTATTCAAAGTATTTCTCTACTACAAGCTGTGGAGCAGATACCTCACCGGCATTTGCGTTAAGACACACTAAACAAATTAACAGTGGAAGAGATCTCATTGGGTTTCTCTCATTGGGTTTTTCCCTTATTTTTATCATCAGCATAGCAACTTTGAAAAAGCTAAGTTAGCCATGGCCTTGGGTGTACCTCTAGCGAAAAACCACCCCACGGACTTCTATTCGCAAATACCAATCAAGACGCCTTTAAAACCTTTCGTTTAATCAAAAGGCGCTGAATCTTTGAATTCCGTGTAATCCAAGACCATCACAACGCCTCGCTGTTGAGACTTATCCTGCTTCGGCTCCAATCTGGCCACGGCCCTAACGATTCCTCCAGGGCGCTCTGCTGCCACCTGAAAGAGTATCCTCGATCTTTCCCTATCCCAGAACTCCGAGAGGTCAGCAAAGAACAGATCGCACAGGCTCTGGTGTGAACCCTTTGGTCTGCCTGCACCGGGTAAACTTTGTTCAAGCAGGAACCTGCCCTACCCGCCTCTTTCAGTCATCCAATACGCTCCTGTTGTTTGATCCCAACGTATTCAAATAGATCAATTCATAAGGCGGGTTAAACACGACTGTTATTGCCTTATTGAACGACAATTATCCTGACCGGTTGCCGCAACCAAACACGCACTTCATGTCAGCAATGGGCACATCTGAGACGGATTGGCCTAACGATCCATCTGTCAGCTATGGTTGCCATTACAGATGACGGTTGTGCGGTTCAAGAGGTGGCTGTCGGCCAACAACCGA
>JABIVN010000064.1 GCA_018667205.1 Gammaproteobacteria bacterium
GCAAGATTCGATCTAGTTTTTTTTGGTTTTTCTACAAGTTTCACAACTTTTTTATTTTTATCTGCATTTTTTTCTCACCTGCCCCTATTTTCGCGCGCTAGTGTCAAACGATGGTTGGCGGATTCACTTGTCAGCGCACTCGAGATGGTCTACAACGAAGGTTTAGTATCACCTGGACGCAACCACGCCATGACACCAGAACTACAACGACAGATCGACGAGCAAGAACCCCTCTTCGGCAAGCTGATTGTTAAGCCGGCCGGTGCAACCTATACCCGGGACGAGCTAAACGGCGTACCTGTAGAAATCACAGAACCCGCCGACGGGGTCACCAACACCGATCTCGTGCTGCTCTACCTGCACGGCGGAGGTTATTCCAACGGCTTGGCCGCATGGGCGCGGCGCGGCACAGCCAGGTTAGCGCAGGGGTTAGGCTGCCGAATCGTCACGCCAGATTATCGACTCGCACCACGATTCCCGTTTCCTGCAGCACACGAAGACGTTCTGGCGGTCTATCAGCATCTCATTGGTCCGGGCGGATATGAGCCAAACTACGTAGCCGTAGCGGGCGACTCCGCAGGCGGAGCGCTTACCGTATCGTTATGTGCTGACGCTCGCGACATGGGTATTCCAATACCCGGTTGCGGCATGTTGAACTCCGTCTGGTCGGACCTTGCGATGAACACACCTTCGCTGGACGACCCTATAAAAAATGGATTCGACATCAGACGCGAGGTGGTTGAGGGGCTGTGCAAAGTTCTACTTTCGAGCGGAGATGTCGACCCTATGGACCCGCGTCACTCGCCTGTCTACCGCGATCTAACGGGCCTGCCGCCTCTGCTCATTCAGGCTGCGGGACGAGACGTTTGCCATGACGATAGCACACGCCTAGCGGCCTCTGCGCGCGCTGTAGGCGTGGCGGTAAAGTTTACCGAATACCACGACGCAGAGCACATTTGGATCTTGAACGGCCCTTGGCGCATGCACTATCCTGAAAACTTCCCGCAAGAGTCGGTGCGCTTTGAAGATGACGGTGCAGAGGCCCCTGAGGCCGTTCTTGCGATCAACGAGATGGTCGCCTTCGTCAAAGCCCACTGCGGTGGGGAGGCCAACAACAGGTTAGACAAACATGCTGAATGACAAAGACAAAAATGCTGCAAATAGGCTAGCGCTTTAGGCCCAGAAGCACCCCATTACCCCCCACTTCACAGAAAGTGACTCCTAAACGACCTGGGTGTTTTTGATCCAGGTAAGAGGTGTTGCATAGCAAAACCATATCCATACAAACCTGGCCGGCCATAGGAAAAAGGTGTGTCATCAGCCGTTCGCTCAGATAGAGTTAACGCTACAAAAACAGTTAACGAGGAGAAACTAAAATGACCGTATTGAGAATTTTAACTGCCACCTTAATGACTTTTTATTTTAGCGTGGCGACAGGCAGTTCGGAAAAGGAGAAAACCACTATTGGTGATGCTGTTATGGCGGTTCAAAGCACAAGCCCCGCTTTTGAAGCTGTTAAAAAGAAACTGGGTAAATGGGAAGGCCAAATGACCCAGTCGCTGAATGGCGATGTCTTCGACGTTTCTTACGAATGGAAGTTAACTTCTGGCGGGAACACCATTACAGAGACTATTGTTGAGGATGGTGTTGATATGCTGACCACATATAGCGATCAAGACGGCGATCTGGTCATCAAGCATTATTGCGCGCTTGGGACAGAACCCGTATTCAAAGTCAGCGAAGTAACTGACACAGCGATGAGTGTTAGTCTAGACACAAATAAGAACAATCTGCATGCGGATCATCATAGTTTTGTAACCGAGATGACGTGGACGATGAGTTCCATAGATGATAATTCAATGATATTCGAAAATAAGGTAAACCTTGACGGTGAGTTGACAACCAATCGAGCGGTTCTAACGCGCAGTTTATGAATCGTCACCGTCACTTCGAAGCGAAAGATTGGCATGAGCGTTACCTCTTTGATGCCCTCTTTGATGCCCTCGTTCATTTACCAGAACGTGGCGTTAACGTTGGGAGCGCCTTGCAACCTTTGATGACGAGCATTAGATGATATCGTTCGCGTTATACCCTAAATTAGACCAGCAGGGTCAATGATGAACCTTTCTGGATACTTCTGAGAGACGCTCTATTGTTTCGACGCGTTCACAGGGACTGTCTGAAAAGCTCTGCGCCAAATTACTTTAAATATCAAATACAAAACAATGGCTTACGACCTAATGTTACTTTAAAACCTCGTGGCTTCCCGTATTGGCACTCAGTATGTTTAAGACTTAAACAACCGCTCTGGCAAGCCCGAGATCTTTGGTCCACTTACACTGTTAGGGTTTCCGGTTGTTGACTGATATTTTCTTACATCCAGCGCTGTAAAAAGTACTTTGAGTTCATGCCACCCAGCGAGCCATGCGGCCTGATCGTGTTGTATTCCGCCAGCCAGTGATTGCTCCAGCCAGTGATTGATCACCACTCGAGCTTCCGTTATTGAACTAAACAGCCAACGATCCAAACACGTCGTGCGAAACATCTCAGGCTTGCCAGAAGCTTTCGCAGTAACCGTTCTGCCTCGGGCTGCCTGGATCGGTGTCATGGGTATCCACCTGTTTGTCCTTCAGCGATTTTTGCACTGCTGACGAAACCATCTCGGGTCCGGTGTCGCTGCGCAGGCACGCTGGGCGACCATGCTCGAGGAAGAGATGCTCGAGGAAGAGATGCTCGAGGAAGAGATGCTCGATGAAGAGATTCTCGAGAACATCGATTGACGTCACCAGCGGTCAGACTGCGGCCAACCGTTAACTCAAAGCCCTGGCGGGTAAACTCGCCAACGACCGTCGTACACTTCAGCTGTCGAGCATCCTAGGTACTGTCAAAGACAACATCCTAAGCC
>JABIVN010000065.1 GCA_018667205.1 Gammaproteobacteria bacterium
CCCTGCTTGGTGTTGTCCTTAATAGTTTTTCTCCTGGAAGGAATAAAGGCTACGGCTATGGCTATGGCTATGGGTATGGCTACGGCTACGGCTACGGCGAGGGCTACGACAGTTATGAAACCAAGGACTCCATTGCTTAGTCAGATTTCTTTTTAATATTGAAACACACTTATTCAGCTCTGACACTTGCGCTGGGGTTCTGTCTATTCCTTTTGCCGATACCGTTTGGCGCTAATCGTCCTATGTCGTGGATGGCCCCGATGTTCGCCTTCTACGTGTTGGCATTGGTTTGTTTGGTGGCTTTTTGGCGCGGTCATTTGTCAATAACACCTGCATTGCGATTAGCATGGCCGGTGATACTGAGCCTTTTGCTATTGATGGCCTGGATGGGAGTGCAATTTATACTGCCGGAGCCCTATGGCACCTGGGAGCCCCACGCCACGTTACTGCAGATGCAGAAAACGCTGATGTATCTTTGTATTTTTTGTCTGGTGTTGTTGTTGATTCGGGGACAACCAGAATTAGAGCTGCTGTGCTGGGTGATCGTCGTTGGTGGTTGCCTGCAGGTGGTCATTAAAATTGTGACGGACAGCCCAGGTACCTATATTAACCGTAACCATTTTGCCGGTTACCTGGAAATGGGCCTGGCGTTAGCGCTGGGACTGATGATTTCGAGGCTTGACGGTAGCTCGGCTGTTGGTTGGCGTGAAAGCGTTCGGCGATGGTTGAACACCTTTCTCAGCGCCAAAGTGCTAATTAGAATTCTTATCATTACCCTGGTGGTTGGGCTGATATTGAGTCGGTCAAGAATGGGCAATACGGCATTTTTTGGCGCGTTGTTGGTGTCAGGTTTCTTTGCGCTATATGCGTTTCGGGGAAGTGGCAAAAGCATCACCCTGTTTTTTGTTAGTATTCTGATTGTTGATATTGTGTTGATGGGAGCGTTTTTCGGTCTGGACAAGCTCCAGGATCGGTTCGAGGAGCTGAATGTCGCTGAAGATTCCCGGCTCTACCAGTCGGAAATCACGACCGAGATGCTCAAAGTGCACGGCCTTACAGGCATCGGTGCAGGCGCATACTATACTGCTGTACCCACCTATCGCGACGAACGTATCGGCGCTTTCTTTATTTACGCGCACAATGACCTGCTGCAGTTGCCCCTGGAGTTGGGCGTTCCAGGGTCGTTGTTTTTGCTGATCTGTCTTGGATACAGTTTTGTCCTTGCTTTGCGGGCTCAACTGTTGCGCCGAAATGTCTTTATGAAGAGTATGGGTTTTGCAAGCACCATGGGGTTGATGTCTCTGTTGATCCATTCTAGTGCAGACTTCAATCTTCAGTTGGTATCCAATGCCGGCACCTTTATGTTGTTGTTAGCAATACCGTTTCTGGCGATGTCGCTGAACCGGCGTAGGTCGCGGTAAGGAAAGTGCATCAACGGTCAGCCCAGGTTTTGCAGAAAACTATCGTACTGTTGTTGATGGGTTTGCTTGTTTTTTCGGGTTGGTTCACGGTGCGGTGGGGCGTCGCGGACATGCTTGCCCAGCAGGGCTATGAAGAAATGGATCGTTGGAATGAACGTAACCCGGTCACTGAAGATCGATGGCAGTTTGCGCTACAACGCCTTACGGGCGCGGCAGACTTAGACCCAGGCAATTCCGTATATCAGCAGCGCTTGTCCAGACTCTATCGAATTCGTATGACCCGGTTGCATGCCACAAGCGAGTTTAAGCGTGATCCTGAATTTGCACTGCAACATATCAGGCGCTCCCTTGAGCTTCGATCACGCTGGGGGTTTTCCTGGGTAGAATTAGCGTATTTAAAGTGGTTACTGCGTGAGAAAGATGCGGAGTTTCAAGCGGCGCTGACTCATGCTGTCGCTTATGGGCCATGGGAACCTGGCGTGATTAGAATGGTTAACTTTATTGGTCTACGTGAGTATCGGAATTTTGACGAGACTTTTCGTCAGTTGGTGGTCGATAATTTTGTTCGGGGCTTGCGCAGTCCGGCCTCTGGGGTATTTGGCGATACCTTTGGCAAAGTTAAGGGTAATAAGCGATTGGGGGCGCGCGTTTTGGCGCAGTTGTATCCGCTTTTAGCTGAACCATGGCGGGGGTCGGTCCGGAATAATTTTTTCCAGTTGGTGGATTGGGCCTGGTTAGAGTTTGATGAAACTCAGCAAATAGCGATTATTGTCCAGGCAATGGACGTCATTCGCGGATTAAGTACGCCTTACGCATGGATTAACACGACAACTAACGATGAGTTTAAAAAAGCACTTTGTCAGAGTGCTTTAGTTGAGAGTCCCCAGGAGGTCAACGTGTTGGGGTGGTGTGGCTGAGATTGGAAAGAGAGATCTCTCCACTTCGGTCGAGATGACGGATTTCTTGGTCGATACGCTGGGCTTCTTCGGACCAGATGACAGGCTTCTTCTGTCTAAACGAATGAGTTCTGCGGTCAAGCGTATTGGGCAGTTCGTTTGTTAGAAAAAGCTTTGCTCTATGGTGATGACATCATCCGGGAAAACGGGTTCAGACATTTGAATTCTTTGTTCTGACCCTTCACCACCCCGCGTGACGATTATTTTCGATTTTGATGCTCTTTCAGTGAAGCCGCCACCAAGCGTAATCGCTTTTCTTAAGGTGAGACCCAGTTGGTAGGGGTAGCTTCCAGGGCTAGCGACTTCACCGGTAATAAAAAAGGGGCGGTATTCAATCACCGAAATAGAGACTCTGGGTTCGATCAGGTAATCGCCCTTTAATCCTTCCATGATTTGGGACTCTACTTCTGCCAGATTGCGGTCGTCCAACCCTACTTGGCCCAGGAAGGGGTAGGTGGTAGGGGTTTTGGATACGCGAACTTCCATTGTAAGTTCTGGTTCATCAAACACGACGATCGAGATCAAGTCGCCACTGCCCAGACGATAGTCTGATTGCGCGAAACTGCTATCTGTGGCCAACATAATTGAAAACGCTAGGAGAAATATTTTTTTCAATGCTTGATCTCTTGGGGGTGGGCGCTGGCCGCGTATCATACCGTGCCTTAAAAGCAGCATCTAGCGTATTGATAACGGAGCCGAAATAAACCTTGAACACTTAAATCTTGAACACTTAAATCTTGAACATTTCGCTGTTAGTTCGACATTTTTTTAAAAAAATTCTGATGGTATAGCGGTATTGAACTGTAGTAACATACTTTCTCCCTATAGTAACCCATAAGAATTAGCCATGCGAATTGTTGCTCTACTGTCAACACTCTTTATCACTGGTTTCTTGTCCTCTTCGGCTTTAGCGGAAGCAGGGTCGTTAGATGCAGGGATTGGTAAGTTGATACCGACCCTTGACGTCCAAGTCTACCACGATGACAACCTGTTCTCCACGCCGGATCAGGAGACGTCGTCTATAGTCACATCGTTAGCGCCCAGCGTAGAGTATTACGTTGAGAAAGACGAGCTAAATTATATTTCAGTCAGGTATGACGGTAAGTATGCACGCTACTACGATTCTCGGGATGATGATTACGCAGACCATACTGTATTTGTTGCGGGCGCTTACAG
>JABIVN010000066.1 GCA_018667205.1 Gammaproteobacteria bacterium
ACGGAATTGTCGCTGAATCGAGTGCGCGATCACCTGGTTGGGCGAGGGTATTTCGAGGCCATTACTTATTCGTTCGTCCATACTGGCATGCAGGCGGTGCTGGATCCAGGGCAGACGCCAGTTGCGCTGGCAAACCCGCTGTCTGCTGAAATGGGTGTGATGCGAACCTCGATCTGGCCAGGGTTAGTTAAGTCATTGATATATAACGTGAATCGTCAGCAGTCCCGGGTCAGGCTGTTTGAAAGCGGCTTGTGTTTCAGCCAACTGTCCGACCAGGATGAATTGGCGTTCGAGAATATCTCGCAGATTAAGAAGCTTGCCGGCGTTATCTGTGGTCCCCGACAGGACGAAAACTGGTCTAATGATGCACAAGTTGTTGATTTCTTTGATATTAAGGGCGATATAGAGAGTCTTTTGGCGCTTACCGGACAAGCTGAAAGGTTTCAGTTCGTTGCCCAGCCTCATCCCGCGCTGCACTCAGGCCAATCCGCTGCTATTCAAAGAGACGGCGAAACTATTGGCTATGTCGGGCTTCTGGATCCCAGAATTCAGCAGCAGCTGGACATTCGTTTACCGATATTCCTTTTTGAGTTAACAATCGACGCTGTTATCGCCAAAAAGCTAGCCCACAGTGAGCCAATGTCACGTTTTCCCGAGGTACGACGGGATATTGCGGTGATTGTTGATCAGACCGCGACGGCCGCGGCCCTCAGGGGCTGCATTGCAGCAGCGGCAGCGGATACCCTAAAAAACCTAAAGTTGTTTGACGTATATCAGGGCAAAGGTATTGATCCTAATAGAAAAAGTCTGGCAATAGGCTTGACCTTCCAGCACGCTTCCCGCACTCTTACAGATGACGAGATCAACAGTTCGGTGGACAAAATTGTGACTTCCCTTGAAGCGCAGTTTGGCGCCAGCTTAAGGAATTGAAACATGGCTGCTTTAACGAAGGCTGAAATGGCTGAAAAGCTATTTGAGGAGCTGGGCCTAAACAAGCGAGAAGCAAAAGAAGTTGTTGAACTCTTCTTCGAAGAAGTCCGTTCGTCACTTGAAAGCAATGAGCAGGTGAAGTTATCCGGCTTTGGTAACTTCGACTTAAGAGACAAAAGTCAACGACCCGGTCGTAATCCAAAAACAGGTGAGGAAATCCCCATTACCGCTCGTCGGGTAGTGACATTTCGTCCCGGACAGAAACTTAAGGCAAGAGTAGAGGCGTATGCTGGACCCAGATCATAACGCTGAACTCCCACCCATACCGGGTAAACGCTATTTCACCATCGGCGAAGTCAGTGGCTTATGCGCTGTAAAACCGCATGTATTGCGCTACTGGGAGCAGGAGTTCCCGCAGTTAAAACCGGTAAAAAGACGTGGCAACAGACGATATTATCAGCGCCAGGACGTCTTGATGATCCGGCAGATCAGGTCTCTTTTGTACGACCAAGGCTTCACCATCGGCGGTGCACGTCAGCGCTTATCCGGTGAAGACCAGAAAGACGACAGCACCCAGTTCAAGCAACTGATACACCAGATGATATCTGAACTGGAAGATGTGCTGGTCGTTTTAAAGGCCTAGTACCGCCATCACGACCACATAACCGACCGAACCAGCGCCGCTCTTTCGACCGACTGCGCCAGTACTTCCGACCGAGCACTTGAGTCATTTTGCTTATCGCTTGGGTCATTTCGTTTAGCGCTTGGGTCACTTAGCTTAGGACTTGGGTCATTTCGACCGTAGCGGAAAAATCTCCTGCTTACGACACTTTCTCGCCAAACCCCGTTCCCTTTTTAACGCCCCCACCTCCCATCCGCCAGCGATAAAAGAACGCAAGAAAACACACCAAACCGATCGAAAAACCTAAGTTTCCAGCCGCAATGATGTCCTAGCTTATGAACTAAAAGCGAACCCCATTTCAATCCTGATCGAATCGAGTACAATAGCGACCCTGCGAATCGGGGCGTAGCGCAGTCTGGTAGCGCACCACACTGGGGGTGTGGTGGTCACAGGTTCAAATCCTGTCGTCCCGACCAATTTAAACCCCATTCAGAACCGTTTGCGCTTACCCCCAGCCTCGATCGGGCGCGCAACTTTCTGTCATTAGTAAATCCCTTCTATCAACCTTAAGTTTTCCCGTGGTGGACCTCTGTAACTCAGTCTCTAAAAGCACTGACCTTGCAGTGCAACCTTTTTTGTCGGAACGACGAAAGAAAGTGCGTGGCTTGACCAGATGCCTGCACGAAATACCCGCACGGGGATAGCTTTTGCAGGCAAGCTCTCAAGCTTGGTTTTAAAGTTATTACTATTGGAGGGAAGCGTGGTGACGGTAACGATGCGTGAGTTTTGGTTTCGGCGAGCTAGAGAAGCCAAGCATCTATTACATATTATGCGTGTTGCGGCTTCTGACGGTTGTTCCAGCGCAGTTTCCTCAGTCTGATTTGGTGCACCCCACACGATGCCCAAAAAGGAAAGCTAATATTTGCAGGATCCGAAGTTTTACCGGGGTGCTTGTGTTTCAATGTCTAGTGTCACGATGCCTTGATAGGTGTCTTTGTTTCACCAACATGATGAGCCGTTAGTAATGGATCAATTCTTTTTCCTATGTATCGGCTGCGCGTTGCTCACCTATTCCCTGGCACATCTATATCGGCTTATTGCAAACGCTTTACAGATAGTCGACACACCTAACCATCGCAGTGCACACCAGGGACTGGTGCCAACAGGTGCTGGTGTTTCCTTCGTTCTGGTCTTTTGGGCAGCGTTCTTTCTTGTCTCGGATCAGGAGGTGCTCACAGACTCAAGTATTGTCGTATATCGTTTGATACCTGCATTGGTGGTTGTAGCGACAATTGGTTTCATAGATGACTATCATGCATTGTCGTGGAAGTTTCGTTTTACAGTTCATGTGCTGTGCTGCTGCTACATCGTATGGGTGACAGGCCTACCTGGTTTGAATTTTTTAGGCGTTCATGTCGATCTAGGTTTTGTTGGTATGGCGATAGCTGTTCTGGGCTTGATCTGGCTTTTAAACCTCTACAATTTTATGGATGGCATTGACGGCATCGCTACGGGTGAGGCGCTTTGCGTACTCACCTACGCGACGATGATCACCCTGTATTTTGAACCGGGTAGCGTTGCCTACCCGGTCATTCTTCTACTGGCGTGTTGTGCCGGCTTTCTTGTCATTAATTGGCCTCAGGCTCGTGCTTTTATGGGGGATGGCGGTAGCGGATTCCTCGGCTTGACCTTTGGAGTCTTCGTGGTAACGGAAACAATGTTACCAATATGGTCATGGTTGATTCTGCTAGGTTGGTTCGTGACAGACGCGTCGCTAACAATCACGCTACGTCTTTTTCGAAAGCAAAAAATCCACCAGGCCCATAGTGAACATGCCTACCAGCATCTTAATCGTGCAACTGGTACGGTAAAAACGCTGCTGTTGGTTTTTGCTATTAATACTGTTTGGCTAATGCCTCTGGCGGCGCTGGCAGCTTTTTTTAAGGATTGGGGCTTTGGTCTGCTAATATTGGCGTACTTGCCGCTAATCATCGTGCAGTATTGTTGTGGTGCGGGGCAAACAACACCAAAATTAACCCTGAGAAAGCAGACGTAGATGTCGGAATTGGGTGCCAGTCCAAGACTATCAGATCGCATGAAACGTGCAGTTCTGATCGTGGCCGATTTTATGGTGCTGATGGTCGCACTTTGGGCCGCAGTAGCGCTCAGGTACGGCGATGTCGACATGGACATGACCGAATTCTGGTTTCTGTTTGCTGTCGCTTCGGTTGTTGGGGTTTTTTCCTTCAGTCGGTTGGAGCTATACAGGGCGATCGTCCGGTATATAGGACCAAGTTCCATGTTGCCTGTCATACAAGGCGTCACCCTGGCGACGATCGCGGTTTCACTGACGGCTTATCTGACAAACGCTGTAACCTTCCCCAGATCATCGCCCATTATTTTCTGGTTCATCGCTATTTTAATGGTCGGCGGGGGCCGTATCGTTGTTCGTGCTTACTTCTATGGGCTGTTTAACAATTACCTGGTTCGGGAAAATGTCGCTATCTATGGCGCAGGAAATTCCGGGGCACAACTCGCAATAGCACTGCTGAACGGTAGTGAGTACATGCCCGTCGCCTTTATCGACGATGACAAGCAGGTGCGTCGGAGCACTATCCATGGCATCCGGGTCCATGGTTTTACAAACATTGAGTCGCTGGTTGAACAATACGGTATCAAACGTATCCTGCTGGCGATTCCCAACACGGCAGGTGAACGACGACGGCAGATTTTGAATGATCTTGCACAGTTGCCGGTGCTCATAAATACGGTCCCTGATATTAATGACCTGGTCTCGGGTAAGACCAGCCAGCCTAATATTCGGGATATCGAAATCGGTGATCTTTTAGGTAGGGATACGGTGCCCCCTGAAGAGCAGCTGCTGATGAATGCAATTAAGGGGAAGCACATTTTGATTACGGGTGCGGCGGGCACTATTGGCGCTGAGCTATCGCGTAAAATACTGGCGAGGAGCCCAGCAAAACTCGTGCTTTATGACAACTCCGAGTTCGGCCTTTACCAACTTGAGCAGGAAATGCTCCAGGAAGGAGGATCAAAAACCGAGGTAATTGTACTGCTGGGTTCCATACTCAACCCGGGCCATCTGAAGAATGTGATCAATTCTTTTCAAGTTGAAAAGGTTTTTCATGCGGCGGCATATAAACACGTACCCCTGGTTGAACGGAACATCATAGAAGGTGTCAGGAATAATGTTGTGGGCACCTGGCAGGTCGCCAATGCGGTGGCTGAATCCAACGCCAGCGAACTTGTTATGATTTCAAGCGACAAGGCGGTCAGGCCCACGAATGTCATGGGTGCGACCAAGCGACTTGCTGAGCTGATTATCCAGGGTTTTGCTGATCAAGCGCGCGAAAAGGCGACCGGCAAAAAGTTTTCGATGGTTCGTTTCGGCAATGTCCTGCGGTCGTCCGGGTCAGTTGTTCCCTTGTTCGAAAGCCAGATAATGAAAGGCGGCCCAGTCACCGTCACGCATCCCGAGACCACCCGATACTTCATGACCTGCGGTGAGGCGTCAGAGCTGGTGATTCAGGCCTGTGCGATGTCCGTTGGCGGTGAGATTTTCGTACTTGATATGGGCGAACCGGTTCTGATCAAGGATCTCGCAGAAAAAATGATCCACCTGCACGGCAGGATTGTGGGTCCCACCACTGACTCGGTAGATAGAGATCTGGTGGTAGATATTCACTATATAGGCCTTAGGCCGGGTGAAAAGCTGATCGAAGAGCTGGTGATCGGTGACAATATCTCTGGTACAAGGCACCCGAAAA
>JABIVN010000067.1 GCA_018667205.1 Gammaproteobacteria bacterium
CGGTCCATCCCATCTCGGCAACCTTCTTCCAGAGGTCAGCGGCATATGGCTCTTCTCCATCGAGGACTCTCCTAACGACTGCCATGGAACAGTTGCTGGCCAGAAAGCCCTGCGCCTGTTCACGTAGCATGTTCTGTTCCTCTGAAAATTCAAAGTTCATGGTTTTCTCCTTTATTAAGCTGGAATTCGTACCGGCAGATCAGTGATACCGTGTATAAAGCTGGATCGAAGGTATTGGGGTTCACCCACGACCTCGATATTGTCGAAACGTTTCAGAATTTCCTCCCAAAGTACGTTTAGCTGCATCTCTCCAAGTCGGTTCCCGACGCAACGGTGTATACCAAACCCGAATGACAGGTGTTGCCTGGGGTTCATACGGTCAATGATAAACTGATTTGGTTTTTCGATAACCGATTCATCCCGATTGCCGGAAATGTACCACATGACGACCTTGTCACCTGCAGCAATTTGTTTGCCACCTAGTTCTACCGGTTCCATTGCGGTACGACACATATGAGCCACGGGACTCTGCCAGCGAATGATCTCAGGCACCATCTTTGTTACCAGAGCAGGATTCGATTTTAGTTTCGAATATTGGTCCTGGTGTTGATGCAACGCCAGGACTCCGCCGGAAATCGAGTTCCGGGTTGTATCATTGCCGCCGACGATTAATAAGAGCATGTTGCCCAAGAACTCATTGGGTGACATGTTTTTGGTCGATTCGCCATGAACCAGCGTCGAGATCAGATCTGTTCCGGGTTCCGAGCTTTTCTGGCGGTCTTTCCACACGGCATCAAAATATTCAAAGCACTTCCACAATTCCTGAAAGCCTTCCTCGGGGGTAGCAAATACATCAGGGTTGCCAAGGTTCTCAACGGTATCTGACCAGTGAATTAATTTGTGTCTATCTTCCTGGGGAACGCCAAAAATGGTGGCCAGCATCTGGCCGGTGAGTTCGACGGATACTTTCCTTACCCAGTTAAAGTCTTCATTTCTTGGTAGATTGTCCAGAATGTTGGCTGCCCGTTCCCGAATCAGTTGTTTTAGTTCCTGCAGCCGGTTCGGAGTGAACGAAGGCGCGACAACGGCTCGTTGCTCATCGTGTTTTGGAGGGTCCTGCATGATGAACATGGGCAAGTGAAACATCGAGTTTTCATTTGGATTTTCTACAGGCCGGCCACCCATTCGAATACCGCCGTTGTTAATGTCTGAAGAAAACACATCATGATGGGTGTCCACATGCATGATGTCCTGATACTTTGTGATGGACCAGTAAGGCCCTGACATGCTGTCTGCGCAATAGTGCACGGGGTCTTCGGCTCGTAGTCGCTCAAAGTACGGCCAAAATTTGTCGTGCTCAAATAGTGAGGGGTGTGCCGGGTCCAACTGATCCAATGGGAGGGTATAAGGATCGACATTCACATCGATCGACCATTTTGCGCGAGCTTCTGCATTGGTTACCGGCCGTTGTTCTTGCGAATTCGGCGTATTGTTCTCTGACATTAGGTGCACTGGATTACAATCAGGAGCCTAATACTAGGGAATCTCTGTTTAACTATCCACAGTTCCATAATAGTTCCCTAAATGTGGCGCGACGTAGTTTGACTGTGGAATCGCTAACAGGTAGCTTGCCTTCTTTCTTTTTAGTCAGGATGTGATCCTTGAATTTCGATTTTTCCGACGATGACAAGATGGTTCAGGACCAGATAAACCGGTTTCTTCGAGACAACTGCGGCTTCGACGAGTTTCGCTCGGTACTTGAAGGAGACGCTACCTATTCAGATAGCGTGTGGCGTGGTTTGTCTGAGATGGGCGTACAGGGTACCGCTATTCCTTCTGCCTATGGGGGTGTTGAAGCCGGATACCTGAGCCTTTGCCTGGCGGCCAGGGAACTGGGTGCACATCTGGCCCCGGTCCCGTTTTCTTCTTCAATATACCTTGCTGTTGAGGCGATTCAACGGACTGGTTCAGAGGTCCAGAAAGAGGAATGGCTGCCGAAACTGGCCAGTGGACAGGTTATTGGCACGCTAGCGGTGACTGAAACCTTACAGGAACAGGTCCCTGAAGATATCACCACGACCTTTGCGAAAGGGAAATTGAATGGGATCAAGTTGGTGGTTCCCCATGGTTTGATGGCTGACGTGGCGGTGGTGCTGGCCCGGACAAGTGATGGACTGTCTCTTGTCCTTGCCCCTTTGTCGGACGTAATGCGAAAATCGATCGATACCGTGGATCCAACGATGGGTTCCGCAACGATCACGTTTAAGGACGCGCCAGCAGAATTGTTGGGCGAATCTCATGATGGCTGGTCAGCGATGTCTGCGGTTTATAACCGGGCCGCGGTGTTGTTTGCTTTTGAACAGCTTGGGGGCGCGGAACGCGCCCTGGACATGGCGGTTGGATATGCCAAGGAGCGATTTGCGTTTGGGCGACCTATAGGCTCTTTCCAAGCACTAAAACATATGATGGCCGATATGTACGTTGCACTGAAGCTGGCGGAATCGAACTGTTACTACGCCGCCTGGGCGCTTCAAAATGATGCCGATGAGTTGGCGCTCGCGGCGGCAACCGCGCGCGTTTCTGCCACCCAGGCATTTCAGCTCTGCTCACGTGACAACATTCAGGTCCATGGGGGTATGGGTTTCACTTGGGAGTATGACTGCCATCTTTACTACCGTAGGTCCAATTACCTGGCGCTGGTGCTCGGGGGCCTTACGACATGGGAAGACAAATTAGTTTCAGCTTTGCCGGATGCGGCCTGAGCCTCTTGTCTGATCAGGAGTCTGATCAGGAGTCTGATCAGGAGTCTGATCATGACGAGGCAGCAAAAAATTAGGAGATAGATGATGGAATTCAACGATACAAAAGAAGAAGCAGCATTCCGAGGCGAAATCAGAACCTGGATCGATAACAACGCGCCTGACTATTTATTTGAACCCCTTTCAACCAGCGGGTTTGGGTCTATTCAGCTAGATGGTTTTGACCCCATGGCTGAGGCAAAGCAATGGCAGAAGACGAAAGCAGAGGCTGGTTGGGCTTGTTTGCAGTGGCCAAAAGATTACGGAGGTCAGGGCGCTTCACCAATCGAGAGTGTGATCTGGAACCAGGAAGAGGGTGTCTATGGCCAGCTCAGCCGTATGTTTATTATCGGTCAGGGCATGTGCGCGCCGACAATGATGACGTTCGCCAGTGAAGACCAGAAACAGCGGTATCTTCCAAAATTGGCGAGTGGTGAAGAAGTCTGGTGTCAACTTTTCTCTGAGCCACACAGCGGTTCGGATTTGGCTGGGCTTCGTACCCGTGCCGAAAAAGATGGCGATGACTGGGTCATCAATGGCCAAAAGATCTGGACCTCAGGAGCTCAGCACAGTGAATTTGGAATACTAATTACCCGAACGGATCCAGAGGTGCCGAAACATCGCGGGTTGACGATGTTCTTTCTGGACATGAAGTCTGCCGGCGTCGACATCCGTCCCATTAAACAGGCCAATGGAGACAGCGGTTTTAACGAGGTTTACTTCGACAATGTGCGCATTCCTGATGCCCAGAGACTTGGAGGGGTAGGAGAAGGCTGGAAAGTTTCATTGACGACGCTAATGAACGAGCGTCTGGCGATCGGGGGCAGCATTACTACCGGTTTTCCAGAGATCAAGGAGTTGGTCGATCAGTTGAGGATTGCGTCGGGCACCGCGATTAACGATCCCGCAGTGCGTTCAAAGCTTGCTGATTGGTATGCCAAGAGTTCTGGTCTTAAAAACACCGCAGCACGTGCGATCTCGGCATTATCTAAAGGCGAAGTACCCGGACCTGAAAATAGCATCGGCAAACTTGTTGCTGGTGGAATGATGCAGGATATTGCCAAGTTTTCACTCGATCTTCAGGGTTTGTCCGGCGCAATCGTCGACCCCGAGATCGCCGCAGGATCTGCTCGCCTGCAGGCGATGTTGATGCGTTCGCCTGCGGTTCGAATTGAGGGAGGTACCGATCAAATTCTTCGTAATATTATTTCTGAGAGAGTGCTTGGGTTACCGGAAGACATGCGGGCCGACAAGGGCATGCCGTTTAACAAGATCCCAGTTGGAAACTAACGATATCAATAGGAAAAGGCGGCGGGTTTACCCAATAAGGAAACTCGAGAGCGTGTTAAGATACGGGCGCTCTCCTTTCGTGGACCCTGAGTGATACCATGATGCCAAGGCAGTTAGTCGTCATACTTGGCATGCACCGTTCCGGTACTAGCCTTATTACCAAAAGCATCGAGTTGCTGGGCTATTCGTTGGGTGACAACCTGATGCCAGCCGGTGTCGATAATCCAAAAGGGTTCTGGGAAGATCTCGACATCGTGCAGTTTAACGACAAGCTTCTCGCCCATAATCAGATGAGTTGGGATTCCCCGCTCTACAGTAGCC
>JABIVN010000068.1 GCA_018667205.1 Gammaproteobacteria bacterium
ATTCTGTTGTCGAAACAGGTCGGTGTGCCTTTCATCATTGTGTTCCTGAACAAAGCGGACATGGTTGATGACGAAGAGTTGGTAGAGCTGGTTGAAATGGAAGTGCGCGAGTTACTGGACCAGTACGACTTCCCTGGCGACGACACGCCGATCATTATCGGAAGCGCGCTGAAAGCGCTGGAAGGTGACGATTCAGAGATCGGAGCACCGGCTATTGTCAAGCTGGTAGAAACGTTGGATTCTTACATTCCAGAGCCTACTCGAGACGTTGACCGACCATTTTTGATGCCGATTGAGGACGTATTTTCTATCTCCGGTCGTGGTACGGTTGTCACTGGACGAATTGGCCGCGGCATCGTCAAGGTTGGCGCCGAGTTAGAGATCGTGGGTATCCAGGACACTCAGAAGACAACGTGTACGGGTGTAGAGATGTTCCGCAAGCTGCTTGACGAAGGTCGTGCAGGGGAGAACGTAGGTGTTCTTCTGCGTGGTACAAAGCGCGAAGAAGTTGAGCGCGGGCAGGTACTGGCGGCACCGGGTTCAATCACGCCGCATACGAAGTTCGAAGGTGAGGTTTACGTCCTGTCGAAAGACGAAGGTGGTCGTCATACGCCATTCTTCAAGGGCTACAAGCCGCAGTTCTTCTTTGAGACGACTGACGTCACAGGCTCTTGTCAGTTACCAGAAGGTACCGAGATGGTGATGCCAGGTGATAACGTGACAATGGAAGTTGAATTGATTGCTCCTATCGCGATGGAAGAAGGCCAGCGTTTTGCTATTCGAGAGGGTGGCCGGACGGTTGGAGCAGGTGTTGTAACGAAGATATCCGAATAGCCTAGCGATTTGAGGATCCAGAACGAAACGTAGGCGTCTTGCGGCGAATTATCACCGCAATTCACTTACGCTGGACTGCCAATCGAGGGTTAGTACGATTTTGATGATTGATGATTGATGATTGATCGTCGCGATAAATAACGGCTGCTTACCCTGTGCACTTTCTGCTGTGGATCGGTGGAGTGTTCGGCCGAATTGGCCAGGATTCATTGAATCTAAGCGAGATTCCGGTAAGCAAGTACTTACATCACGCTAGCATTACAGCGTCGGTCAGGGCTGACCTTACCGTCATATTCGGGACCAGCGTCAAAAATTAGTACCTTTTCTAAAGGTAGTCGCAAAAACAGTGGCATTTCCTGCAAAGGTTGCGTACTATTCGCGCCCTCGACGTGAGGAGAGTCTCACGCAAACCTTCTTGGCCACGCTACGTAGCTGGACGAGCAGGCAGAGATGAATAGCTTGGCTGTTCATAGTGGTAGACAAGGTTCCGATATGGAGCCATGGGTAGCTCCAAAGTGAGCAATAGCATTGAATGCGTCTTCCCTCGTCAGGGAGGGCTTTTTTTGCTTTATAAATTAGTGAAGTGCAACAGTGCGCTGTTGTGCACGGAGACGGTTTGAATGCAAAACCAGAGAATTAGGATTCGATTAAAAGCCTTTGATCATCGGCTCATCGATATTTCTACGCAGGAAATTGTCAATACAGCCAAGCGAACTGGCGCACAGGTAAAAGGGCCGATCCCTTTGCCCACTCGGATAGAAAAATTCACCGTGCTTACCTCGCCACACGTTTATAAGGATGCCAGAGACCAATTCGAAATCCGGACTCACAAACGTATGCTCGATATCGTGGAGCCTACTGAAAAAACCGTAGATGCGTTGACCAAGTTGGATTTGGCCGCAGGTGTTGAAGTCCAGATCAACTTGGCTTGAGTATAGAACGGCTGTAACACGCAGTAGGTAAAGGTAGAAGGAAGGAAATAACAAGATGACCATTGGCATAGTTGGAATAAAAATGGGAATGACACGCGTCTTCACTGAAGACGGCGTATCGATTCCTGTAACCGTTATCGAAGCGACTCCCAATAGAATTACCCAGGTCAAGTCAGTCGAATCAGATGGTTATACGGCAATTCAAGTGACTGCCGGAACAGTAAAAGCCTCACGAGTGAAGAAGCCTGCCGCTGGAGAATTTGCGAAGGCCTCGGTTGAAGCTGGCCGAAAGCTCTGGGAATTTAGGACAGGCGAAGCGGCAATGAATGTTGGCGATACCTTGACGGTAGAAGCTTTCACAGAAGGCCAGAAAGTTGACGTGTGTGGGCAGTCGAAAGGTAAGGGTTTTGCAGGTGTTATTAAGCGTTACAACTTCCAGATGCAGGATGCAACGCACGGTAACTCCGTATCTCACCGGGCGCCTGGGTCAATTGGTCAATGCCAGACCCCTGGGCGAGTGTTCAAAGGTAAAAAAATGGCTGGCCACATGGGCGCGGCAAGAGTGACAACTCAGACATTGGAAATTGTCAAAATAGATCACGAAAACAACTTGCTGCTGCTTAAAGGCGCAGTACCCGGAGCAAAGGGTGGCGATATCATTGTGACACCAGCAGTTAAAGTTGCGACCGGAGGTGAGTCTTGAACCTCGACATCATAGGTGCCCAAAACGGCGTCGACGTTTCTGACACAGCATTTGGTCGGGAATTCAACGAAGCATTAGTACACCAAGTGGTTGTATCCTACATGGCAGGCGCCAGGCAGGGTACAAAAGCCCAAAAAACCAGATCAGAAGTTAATGGCGGCGGCCGTAAGCCTTTTCGTCAAAAAGGAACGGGCCGTGCTCGAGCCGGTACGATTAGAAGTCCCATCTGGCGTGGAGGCGGGGTCACCTTTGCCGCCAAGCCAAGGGACCATTCGAAGAAAGTTAACAAAAAGATGTACCACGGCGCCATGCAGGCAATTCTTTCCGAATTGGTACGTCAGGAACGACTCATTGTCGTTGAAGAATTTAAGATCGATGAGCCGAAAACAAAGGTCTTTTCCGCAAAGCTGAAGGAACTCGAGCTCAGCAACGTATTGATCGTCGTCGAAGAAGTAGACGATAACCTCTACCTGGGCTGCAGAAATATTCACAATGTTGATGTGATCGACGTTCAGGGTGTCAATCCGGTGAACTTAATTGGGTTTAAGAAAGTACTCTTTACGGTTGGTGCCTTGAAGAAAGCAGAGGAGATG
>JABIVN010000069.1 GCA_018667205.1 Gammaproteobacteria bacterium
CGCCATTCGAGAGGTCAGGCCTTTATCGAAGCTGGTGATCTGTAATGTGCCGCATCCGGCTGCCGGGCGCGAAGCGGCAGGATGGGCGCAACTGAAAAAGTCCTGGTATATCTTTTTTTTCCAGATTCCCAGGTTGCCAGAGTGGCTCATTGGTAGGCGTGGAAATGCGATGGGAGAGATGATCAAAGCGTCAAATGCAAGACCCGAAATGTATTCGCAGGAGGTCATAAACCTGTATTCACAAAATGCCGCTCGTCCTAGCGGCCTGACGGCCATGATTAACTATTACCGGGAGCTTGTCTTCGGTGGCGGTGCCAAGCGCCAGAAAGATCAGGGCTTTCCTATTATAGAAACGCCAACCCTTATGTGCTGGGGGGAAGATGACATGGCATTAACCAAGGAAACGACCTACGGCACTGATAAATGGGTTCGGGACTTCACGATCAGATACTTGCCTCGAATCTCGCACTGGGTCCAGCAGGATGCGCCGATCGAAGTGAACGCGATGATCAAGGCTTTTCTTAACGGCGACCCCGTACCGAATATGACGTGGGAAGTGAGCCTGGTTGACCCGGACTAATTCAAATGCTGCTCAAAGGTGCGTTCCAGAATGTCCTGCGCACGTACCTTTTCAAGCCATTGGTTGACCGCTAGGTTCAATGCACTGTCTTTTGGCATCATGTAGCCCTTTTCCTGGTAAGTCAGTGTCTCACCAGGCATTGACGCACAGAGCTCTGGATGCAAATTTTCCTGAAGCCTAACCTCAATGCTGTCCGTGATCATAAGGTCAGCATTACCCTTGATAAGTTCATTAAAAATGGTTCGGTTATCCTGGTGAAGGATTTTCTCCGCCCGCCTTAGTTTGGTGTCAACGAAGCGCTCATTTGTGCCTCCGGGGTTGACGATCGCGCGTACGCCGGGCTGATCAATTGCCTCAAGAGAACTGAATTCGTGTACGCGCGAGCACAACGTGATCGGTGATTTTCCGCCAACATGGTATGGCGCTGAAAAATAGGCATGTTGCTGACGGGCGGGGGTGATGGAAACACCGCTCATCGCTATATCAAATAAACCAGCGGCAAGGTCATTCATCAGATCGGGCCAACTGGTTTTGATCAAGATCAGTTCTACATCAAGGTGCTTGGCAAGGTTAAGCGCTAGGTCGATATCGATACCGGTAAACGACAGGTCATCACCAGAGTAGGAGAACGGCGCATAGTCTCCCGTTGTTCCTACTCTTAACCGGCCGCTGGCTAAAACCTGTGTGTACCGGTTGGGATAGGTTGTGACGATTTTAAGCGCGTCAAAAACTTTCTGGAGCGCACTTGTTGACAGGCAGTCTATCGGTAGATCTTCACTAAAGAACCTGTCGAACAAAATTTCATTGTTCGTGTTTTTCACCAATCGACGGGTGATTCCTTCTCCCAGGGTAATGAGCTTTGGTCTGATGACCGCCACAAGATCCTCGGCGGATTCGGGTGCTTGCCCTGTCTCCCAGCGAGCGAACCAACACTGCTGGATATCTTTCGCGGCCTCAATTTGAGCCAAGAAAAATGCGCCGCTGGAGTCAGTGGTGATACCGTATTGCAGGCCGTCGTCTATTGCGTTGTTGATAACGAAGACTTCCCTTTCTGGCACTGCGATCGGTTGTTCGTTTATCCATTTGTAAGCAGCCACCTGCTCCATTAACGATAGTCGTTCGTTGATTAAACGATACAGGGTTTCATCCGCAAGAAGCGTAGATGGCGCAAGTAATAGCAGGAGCAGCAGCAGGCGTGTCATGGGCTAACCGTTTTCAAATAATTCGTATTTTTTCATGTATCCTCGTAGCTGGTGGTAAGTGACACCCAGCGTTTCGGCTGTTTTTTTCTGATTAAATTGCGATGCTGAAAGCGCCTTCTGAATAAGATCGATTTCGTAATCCTGAACCGTCTGCTTAAAGTCCAACGGAAAGCTAGGTCGATTCGAATCGGCTGAATTTGAGCTCGCAGCGTTGGTTTTAACGCTTGAACCAGTGGGCCTGAAAATCGAATCAAATGGATCCAGGGTAATCACATCAACCGGCTTGCCGTCGTCCAAGGCGCGATAAACGCTTCGCTCTACGACGTTTTTAAGCTCGCGAATGTTGCCGGGCCATTGATGGCCGACCAATGTTTCAATAGCCCTTGCTGAAAACCCAGGGAAAAACTCCATGCCAAGATCGCTGGCCATGGTAACGGCAAACTGTTCAGCCAGTAACATAATATCTTCAGGGCGCGCGCGCAGCGGTGGCAACGTAATGACATCAAAAGCGAGTCGGTCAAGCAAATCTTCGCGAAACCTTCCGACGTTCGCAAGGCTCGGCAGGTCTTCGTTGGTGGCGGCTATCAGGCGTACGTCAACATTAAGCGTTTTGCTGCCGCCAACACGTTCGTATTCACCGTATTCGATGATTCGAAGCAGCTTTTCCTGGACCAGGGCAGAGGTGGTTGCCAGTTCATCAAGGAAAAGTGATCCCTTGTCCGCTCGCTCGAACCTTCCCTGATGCATTTTGGTTGCGCCGGTAAAGGCACCGGCTTCGTGACCGAACAACTCAGTTTCAAGTAAAGACTCGCTGATCGCTGCGCAGTTCATTTTAACGTATTCCTGATCCCAGCGGCCTGACAAGTAGTGCAGGCGGGCGGCGATGAGTTCCTTGCCTGTGCCTCTTTCACCAACAATCAATATGGGCTTATTAAGCGGCGCTACTTGAGA
>JABIVN010000070.1 GCA_018667205.1 Gammaproteobacteria bacterium
ATAAAATTCATGCGGGGTGGTTTTCTACCTTGATAGTGTTTAGCGTTTAGCGTTTAGGCTTTATAGCCGGCAACGATCAACTCGCGCATCCAGATGTTAGCCTGGTCTCGATCTGTGCTCTCGTGCCAGTAAAGGAATGACTCCAGGTTTGGTACTTCAAAGGGTAAGTCCAGATATCTTGTAGACGACCCTGCGACCAGAAATTCTGCGAAACTCTTTGGAACAGTTAACGCAAAATTGGTGTTGGCAACAAGCGTTGGTGTTGACAGGTAGTGCTGGGTTCGAAGGACGATGTCCCTCTTTTTACCCATTTTCCCCAGTGTAAGGTCGACATGGCCCAGTCCACCACGTCTGGTAGAAATATGAATGTGTTGCAGCTTTAAATAGGTCTCTACGTCGAGTTTATCGCCGACAAATTCGTTGTCTTTATTGATTACGCAGACGTAGGGGTGTGAAAAGAGTGCGGTATGCTTGATCTGGGGGTCCGGGGTCAATGGAATATCGATTGCCAGGTCAAGATTTCCGGATGCGAGTTCAATATTCATGTCACGGCGGTGTACCTGATAGCAATCCACTGAGACCGAAGGAGCCTGTTTTTTTACTTGGTTGAACAGGTTCGGCAAGACAATAGCCTGATTGAGGTCGGTCATACTGACCCGAAAACGTTTATCCGAGACCTTTGGATCGAAAGATTCACTTTCCTGCACGCTACAGCGTATAAGGCCCAAAGCCTGCCTAACTGCCCCAATAATGTTTTGGGCAACCGGAGTAGGTACCATGCCCTCGGCTGTCCGGACGAACAGGGGGTCATCAAACAGATTTCTTAACCGGGACAATGAGTTTGAAACGGCTGGTTGAGTAATACCTATTATTTCACCCGCTCTGGTCAGGTTACCTTCAGTATAGATGGCGTCGAATACGACAAATAGGTTCAGGTCAATGTCGCTAAGTTTCATGTTTCTGATCCTTCTTTATCTGAAGCTTGGTGAGTAACATGATGTTCTGCGTAGGGTTGTAGAATTATCATGTTGGTTGCGATGCTAATCTTATCACGCCACTGAATTAAAAAACTAAAGCAGATAACTACGGCTTATAGTATGCTGGCAGGGAGAAGGATTAAAGTTTTATTCCAAATAAGGACCCTTAAAGTTAGGGGAGCTGGCGCAAAAAAATCCGCCGTTGGGGTACAATAGAAAGATGGATATCCGCTCGCTCGAAAAGCCAGAGCTTGTAAACCTGCAAACACCAGAGAAAATGGTTCAACATCATGAATGATCCGTCAGTTGTTAAGGTACTGCCTTTTGGATTTGCTAAAAGGCATGGGGTTATCGTTGTTCCCGGTACAATAGACTCTGGAGCGGTGGATCTGGTCTTTCGTGAAGGACTTACCGCTGGTGTTCTCGCGGAAGTTAGGCGGGTCTGTCAGCGTGCGATTACACCGCGGCTTGTTGACCAGACGATGTTTGACCGTTACCTCTCTGAGACCTACCAGAACGACTCGGGTGCTGCAATGCAGATGATCGAGGACTTAGGTGACGAAGTAGACCTGTCAAGCCTCGCGGAAGCGATTCCAGAAACAGGGGATTTGCTCGAGCAGGAAGATGATGCACCCATTATTAAGCTGATTAACAGTTTGCTCGGCGAAGCGGTCAAACTGGCTGCATCAGATATTCATATCGAAACCTACGAAACTCGGTTAGTGGTCCGCTTCCGGGTTGATGGAGTCCTGCGGGAAATAGTGAGCCCCCGCCGTGCGCTTGCGCCGCTGCTGGTGTCTCGAATTAAAGTCATGGCGAAGCTTGATATCGCTGAAAAACGACTACCCCAGGATGGTCGTATTTCCATTCGTATTGGCGGCAAAGAGGTCGACGTCAGGGTGTCGACCATACCTGCCAGCAATGGTGAACGGGTCGTCATGCGTTTGCTGGACAAGCACGAAGGCATGCGTGACCTCTCGCATCTGGGCATGAGCCCACGTGACAAGGAGGCCATGTCAGCGCTAGTGCAAAAGCCCCATGGCATAATATTAGTGACGGGGCCCACGGGATCCGGTAAATCCACCACGCTCTACGCTTGTCTGGACCAACTTAACGACCAAAGCCGGAATATTCTGACGGTGGAAGATCCCATTGAATACGACATAGAAGGGATAGGGCAGACTCAAGTAAATGCCAAGGCAGATATGACTTTTGCTAAGGGTCTTAGGGCCATTTTGCGGCAAGACCCTGATGTGGTGATGGTAGGAGAGATCCGTGATTTTGAAACGGCAGATATCTCGGTTCAAGCGAGTCTGACCGGACACATGGTGCTATCTACGCTGCACACAAACACAGCGATCGGTGCGGTAACCCGACTCGCTAACATGGGTGTGCAGCCGTATTTGCTGAGCAACTCATTAATAGGTTTGGTCTCCCAGCGATTAGTTCGTGTGCTTTGTAAACACTGTCGCGAGGCTTACGCCGCAGACGAGTACGAATGCGGATTCCTAAAGGCGGATTCGTCGAACCCGCCGACGATATACCGAATAGCAGGGTGCGAAGCGTGCGCTAATGAAGGTTATCGGGGAAGAATGGGTATCTATGAGGTGGTGTCGCTGGATGATGAGCTAAGGCGCATGATTCATAGCGGCGCTTCAGAGCTTGACATGGCTAAGCACGTGAAGGGACAGACGACAAGCATCAGGGATGATGGCAGAGCGCGCGTGCTGCAAGGACTGACCACCGTCGATGAAGTCCTTAGGATAACAATGGAAGAGTAGGCTGCGAGTTAAACCGCAATGTCGAACCTTTATGACCAAGAATAGAGCTTTCAGAATGGAAACGAGTTAGGTGGCGGCATTTGAGTACAAGGCGTTAAACGTTCAGGGTACCGAGCAAAAGGGCGTCCTTGAAGCCGACAGTATTCGTCAAGTCAGGCAGTTGCTTCGCGATAAAGGGTTAACGCCGCTTGACGTTAATCCCACTCGAGAGAAAGGCTCCGCTGACAGGGTAGGGTTCCTCTCGGATCTGCTAAAGCCCACTTTGTCTGTCAGCGAAAGAGCCCTGGTCACGCGGCAACTGGCAACATTAATAGGCGCCGGCCTGCCGATAGAGGAAGCGCTGCTGGCGGTCTCCAAACAGAGTGAAAAACCTTCGATTCAGAGCATGATGTTAACCGTCCGGTCCAAGGTAATGGAGGGTTTCTCTCTGGCGAATGCCTTGGGCGAGTATCCACGGGCTTTCCCTAACCTGCATAGAGCGACGGTGGCTGCAGGGGAATCTGCGGGTCACCTTGATCTGGTATTGAACCGGTTGGCCGAGTTTACCGAAACTCAACATGAGTCTTCTTCAAAGGTTAAGCAGGCGCTGGTATATCCAATTATTCTGTTTGTGCTGA
>JABIVN010000071.1 GCA_018667205.1 Gammaproteobacteria bacterium
CCCTCAGCTTCTTCAAACTTGCCTTTACGCTGATAGAGGGCGCCTAACTCAAGCAACGCGTTATAGTACTGAACGGGCTTATCGCGCCACGCTACTTTGCCGTACTCGATAACATCCTCTGAAACTAGTTGTGCACTGTCTAGTTCACCTTCACTGGCCAGAACTCGGGCTAAATAATTCTTACCGACAAAACTGAGATCAGTAGCGCCAACCTGGCGTGCTGTCAGGATCAAACCAGACAACGTATCTTTCGCTGCCTGATATTCACCCCGAGCCCAGTAAATATCGGCAAGACCCATCTGAACAAGAATCGCAAACGCTGAAATCCCGTTTGTAGAAACCGCCAAATTCCGAGCTGCAATCGTTAGTATTTTCTCGGCCTCATCCACGCTACCTGTATTTCGGTTTAGGCTCGCAAGCCGTAACTGGCACTCCAGCGTTTCCGAGTGGTAGGCACTGTAATACTGGATATAGACACTACAGACGGCAGACAGAAGTTCTTCTGCACTTTTATTATCTGCGGCATCGCTCAGTGAATCGACTTCGCTTAACCTTGATGCCATCGTCAGGCTATGTGCAACACCAATTTCTGATTCGTAATTGGCCGTGAGGAATGCCTTCATTGATTGAGCTTTTTCGAACGCCCGGGAAGCATTAAAAAGCTCTGCTCTTAAGGCTGCAATATATTGTGTCTGGGGATGCCCAGCGCCGAGCAGTTCACTGCTCGTCTTGTAAGCTATATTGTAGAGGGCATCGGCAGTCGCCGCATCTCCGAGTTGCCTTGCGGCAAGCCCGCTTTCCCTGGTTGATGCTACTGTCATCCAATGATCAGGACCAAAGGCGCCCATAGCAAGGTTCAGCGCTACTTCGAACAGCATCATGGCATCTTCAAAATCTTTTGACGCCATCGACGCTTGACCTTCTGCTGTCAATTCCCGCCAGGCCTCGAGATCCGCAAGCTGATTTTCAGTGACCGCAGATGCACGTTCAAACGTCTCATCGACCCACGCGGGTAGCTGGTTATTGATCTCTGTAATCAGCCGCAAGCTAGTCTGAGCTTTACCTATTTCTTGCATTTCGATCGACCGCTCGACATCAACAATCAGTAACTGAAGTGCGAGCTCCGCATCGCCTAACTCCGCCGCCAGCAAAACCGAAATTTCCAGTAATTCCTGATCATCCGGGAACGACCCCAGGAGTTCCACATAGGACCGGAGTGCAAGCTCGTTATCACCCACCATTAACGCCTCTTCGGCGGTAGCCCGAAGACCTGATCCGTATGCATTGGTGATCACACACATCAACAATATGGCTGCTATTTTCTTAACCATAACAAATGGTCCTTCTTGGTTTTTGGATCTATTAACACCACTTTATCATCTCTCCAGGGATCAGTATGACCGAATTTTCAGTGCGTCGAGCTGTCGCACATTTACCAAAGTCAACCTGAACTGTTCAACAAGCCGTCAGTAGCCTAAAAGTCAATGCAGTGATACATTGAGAACATAGGCATCGGGGTAGGCTCGTTGCGACATTGATACATTAGGAACCTTCCCCGGAAATGAACTCCACCGAGCCCCGGCGTTGTAACCCGGTAGCAAAACTATTGGGAGGATTAGTGCTGTCAGTTTTCGGCTGGCAAAAGACTGGCCAGGTCCCCAATGCCAGAAACGTAGTGATTATTGCTGCACCGCACACCAGCAACTGGGATTTCATTTTTTTACTGGCAGCAGCCTACTCATTTGGGATTAGCGTCAATTGGTTGGGTAAGGACAGTTTGTTTCTATCACCCTTGGGGCCAATACTTCGATTCCTTGGTGGGGTTCCCGTGGATCGTTCAAAGCGTAACAACCTTGTCCAGTCGCTTAGCGCACAAATTGAACACGGTTCCGGCATTGCGCTGGTCATCCCGCCCTCAGGAACCCGTCAGAAAACCGAACATTGGAAATCCGGCTTTTATCGAATAGCAGAAGCCGCACAGATTCCACTGGTTTGCGGGTATCTGGACTACCGAAAAAAAGAAGCCGGTCTTGGTCTTACCTTTATGCCCTCTGACCTTTCCCGGGATATGGACAAAATCCGGGCGTTTTACGAACCGATTGTCGGTAAATACCCAGAGAACCAGAGCCGAATCAGATTGAGAGAGGAGGACCAGTAATCACTGAAGAACCGTCTGGGATTCGTTCAACTCAGCTGGTGCCATGCACTGACTGGCTTGATGATGAACCAAGCGAACCCTGCCCGACTCCATCACGAAATTATTTGTCGCCACCAGCCAACCCGCGGGTAGTTGTTCGAAGCAAATAACAGAAAAAAGATCGCCGTGAAAAAATACTCTAGGACTGTGACAAACGATTTGAACGCCTGCGCCCTCTCCGCCGAAAATATCACGCCAACTCTCCAGAATTTCCTCCCTACCTAAAAGAGGCGTAGATCCAGGGTGAATGCAAACACAGGGGTAGTCCTCCGACCACAGGTTTGACATCTGCACCACATCCCGATTATTGAACGCCAAATAAAACCTGTCATTCGCAAACCGAATTACCGCTGGATCAACTAGTTTCATGATGGCTCCTCTTAGGCGCGAAGTTCAACCGAACGGCCTAACAAAATCAAGCAGCTTCGCGAAATTTTCTAAAATGTGCATAATGACTTTCCGCCATAAAACGTTTCGGAGGTACTCAATGGATTCAATGGAATGCCCTAAATGCCAAGCTGGGATGACCGAGCACACGCTCAGCACACTCAGCGGTGGTGTTACAGTAGATAAATGTTCAGCGTGTCGAGGCATCTGGTTTGACCTAGGTGAGGCGGAGTTATTGAAAGAAAAATGGATGTCAGACCACATCGATGATGGAGACCCCTTACTCGGAAAGAAACATAACAAAATTCGAAACATCAACTGTCCTCGTTGCGACAAGCGCATGGAGCAACTATCGGACCCAGTCCAAAAACATATTCAGTATGAAGCCTGTGGCGAGCACGGCATGTATTTTGACGCCGGCGAATTCACTGACTTTAAATACGAAACCCTAATGGATGTTTTTAGGGATTTCGTATTCTCCGTCAGAAAACCTGCTTAATCTAAAGCAAGTGTGAGCCACCATCAATGGCAATAATCGCACCCGTCG
>JABIVN010000072.1 GCA_018667205.1 Gammaproteobacteria bacterium
CGGGGCTGAGTTTGAGAAGGTCAAAAAAAGTAACAGCGCAATAGCGTTAAGCAGCAGCATACTTTTTTTCCTGGGAGCAGTATTAATATTTATTTACGCCGTGAGGCGCATCTCAACGCCCATAACAACACTTGCTACGATAGAAACCGCGGAAGATATTGATTCGAGTAAGTTAATGCAGGATCAGAGAATACCTGTCGAGGTCAAGGCGCTTACACAGCATCTTCTTAAATTACTGGGAAATCTTGAGGAGACAGTCTCTGAACGTACTCAGTCACTAAAGCTACGAACCGAACAGCTAGAGTCTCAAGCGATAGTCTTAAGAGCAGCGAAGGACGCTGCGGAGAAGGCCGATAGTGCTAAAAGCGTATTCTTGGCGAATATGAGTCATGAAATAAGAACCCCGTTGAATGCCGTCATCGGAATATCTGACCTACTCGTTGAGCAGGATCTTGACCAAGAGCAAATTGAGCTTGTGCGTGCGATTGGTAGTTCAGGGCACCATCTTTTGGACATGATTAGCGATATACTGGATTTCTCTAAAATAGAGCACGGTGAAATTATACAAAAAGTAGCCGAGGTAGATCTGCGCAGGCATATTGCTGAATGTGTCTCGCTTTCTAGTTCGGCGGTTAAGCATTCCACCGCCCATATAGAACTCGATATCCCGGAATCAGTTCCGCCATTAATCACCGTAGATCCTGTCTGCCTAAAGCAAATATTAGTCAATTTACTTAGCAACGCATTGAAATTCACTCATGATGGATCGATAACCGTACGATGCAGGGTAAAAACGTCAGATAACCTAGAGAGCATTAGCATCTCTATCGAGGACGAGGGAATTGGTATTAAGGAAGAGCATTGCAAGATGATCTTCGATCCTTTTGAACAAGTTGATTCATCACTAACAAGAGGGTTCGAAGGCACGGGGCTAGGACTCTGTATTTCTAAACGTGTTAGCGAAGCGATGGATGGATCCCTTACAGTCGTTAGTGAATTTGGCGTCGGTTCAACTTTTACACTAGAGTTTCCGTTTGAGCGGTCTGGCTTGATCCAGGGAGATGCTCCGGCAGAAGGTCGGACCCCAACTTCATTAAAGGTGTTGATCGTCGACGACAATGACGTAAATGTCACCCTTCTAAAGCATGTGCTGGAAACGAAAGGCTTTTCTCCCGACGTTGCCGTTAATGGCAAAGACGCCGTCGATCAAGTCGGTGTTAAGGACTTTGACATCGTGTTAATGGATCTGCAAATGCCCGTGATGGACGGCTATGAGGCGATAAGGCTCATCAGAGAAAATGCAGAAATCACCCAACCTCGGATTGTCGTCGTGACAGCCTACATTGCTGAGGAAAATAGAGAAATGGCTAGAGCGGCAGGGGCCAATGGATTTATCAGTAAACCAATAGATCAAGATGAACTATTCCACGCTGTGTACGGCTAACCACGAGCGTCGTTTGTACCGGAAGTTGAACGTTTTCGGCCAACAGTCTTCGAACGTCGAAGATGGGATGCTTTTAGCCACTTTCAGAGATCCGACTCCAGTGCTTATTCTGCCCACGGAGGGACTGCGCGCCAGGTCGCGAATGGCTCCGCTTATAAACCTCGCGAGCAGCAGCAGTTCGCCCAGCGGTGGTACCTAATCTGGACATCAATGTATATTGATTCCTGAGTTGCCGACGCCAGTTAGGCAGAGTTGGATTGGATATGCCCTCTTTGTTTACTCGTACTGCTGCGGACTGACTCCCTGGTGATCGCCTCCTCTTCAACGTTGCTGTTATTTTCTTCAGGCGACATCCTATGCCGAACTTCATTCAAGTCCCGCAGGTTAGTCGTTTTCCCATCCTGACTAATCCCACTATTGTAGTGACCCCGGCGACTAGTAACCCCGCTACCAGCGACCTTGCAGGGCAACAGTACGACTATTCTGACAGAGAGAGGTGTTGGTGCCCTATATCACTGACGAGATGGGATGGTGTGAACCCGCTACGGCTCTATTGGTGTCCGATGTGTGATAATTTAAATCACATAATGCTGCAGGAAATAAAGGCATATACATGCCTCACAAAATGCAACAATAATAGGGCCGGCTAAACTTGGACATAAGATGTCGAAAGTACCGAAAATTATCGCCAATTACGTAAACAAGTTATCGTTGATCTTAGATGAATAAAGTACCAATATTAATAGTCGATGACACCCCCGAAAACCTTTTGGTTTTAAAACTTACCTTTAGGGTCCTCGACATCGAATGTCACCAATGCTTAAGCGCAATGGAAGCTGTGGATTTATGCGAAAGCATCGAATTTGCGTTTATTGTCCTTGATGTTCACATGCCCAAGGTCAACGGTATTGAGGCGGCAAGGAAAATAAGGCAAACAGCGAAAAACAAGCACACCCCCATATTGTTTTTAACGGCCGACGTTTATGCAACCGATCTTATTGATGAGGGATACGATTGCGGCGCAGTCGACTTTTTGTTCAAGCCATTTAATACAAAGCAACTCCGAGCTAAGGCGAAGACGTTTATTGATCTGTTTGAAAAACGAATTGAGTCGATAGAAGCTAAAAGAGTGATAGAGGAACAAACAGCTTTCCTCGTGAGTAACGAAAAGCATCAAGCTATTATGAGACTTGCGGCAGGGCTTTCACATAACCTCAATAACCGATTAACTGTCGTTAAGGGTAACGTTGATTATTTTTCAGCTGAACTTGGTTACGAGCCGGACTGGCTTGTTGATACTAAAGACTCTCTTGACGAATGCGTAAAAATTGTTGATGCCTTGCAAGGATACGCGGGCTATGACGATGAGTTTAAAACCGAGCGAGGTAGTCTTAAATCGGTTTTTGAAAACATTCAACGTTTATTGGGCACTGCAATTACTAGCGAAGAAAGCTCATTAGTCTTTGAGTCTGATGGCAGTAGCGCTCTGTTTGAAGTTCCCTTTACCTTGATTACTGAAATTGTCTTGCCTATGGTTATTAATGCACTGCAGTCAGTAACCTCTGATCCAACACCCGTATTGTTGAAAAGCTCATTGACGGAACAAGAATTGCTAATCGAGGTGTCAGACCTTGGCATCGGCATGGACGAAGAAACACAGTCTCATATTTTTGAACCGTTCTATTCTTCTCGGGAGTTATATGAGAGCAAGGGGTTAGGGTTGTCTCGGGTTAAAGGCCTGGTAGATTTTGTTGGCGGCAGGATTGAGGTCAAAAGTAACAAGCCAAAGGGAACGAGTTTTTTGGTAAGCCTGCCAATCAATAAGTTAGAGCAACTGAGTCGAGACGAGCAGGGCGGTTGGGTATCTGGCTAAGGGTGGGATGGCGCCTGAGAGGCGCTTACTGTGATTGTTTAACTCGCGATCGCAGTTTGGATGGCGCTGGTCGCTGGTCGCTGCTCGCTGCTCACAGGGAGACGAAACAAGTCGTACCGTCTAAGTCGTACCGTCCATTTCTTCTGGCCTTATAAACCCGCCAATCTCACGGGATATCAGACGTGTAAACTCTATCGTTCGGTAGTCCCTGTAAGGCGCGCTTATTGCCTGCAGGCCAATGGGTAGTCCTTCTCGGGACAGACCTGTCGGAAACACGGTGCTTGGAAGGTAGGCATTTACTGCCATCCCCGCCCAGAATATTTGTTGTAAATAATCCTGTTCTTCATTATCAACTTTTAAAGTACGTTCACTCATCTGACGATGATCGTGAGGAAAAGCAGTAGTTGCCATCTGTGGGCAGATCAAAATATCCCACTCTTCAAAGAATGCACGCCACGCATGCCTAAGTTGTTCCCGTTGGGCATTACTTCTCATCCAATCTCGATGCGACAGGACTAACGATCGCGCAGTTATCGCTGCCATTGAGTTGTCTGAAGAATCGAACTGATCAGCGTTTCTCTGCGCGGCGGCGACAGCATCATCATCCATCGCCCCGCTCATTACCGTATTAAGCAAGGTGTGGTAGTTGCCTTGGGCTCGGTAAAGGTCAATATCGGGGCGAGCTAAATCTGAAACGGTGGCACCTAGTTTAGATAAGGTTTCACCAACCATGGTTGCCCGGTCTGCGATCTCTGCAGTCACGGGGGCCATTTCATCGGTAGGCCAGATCGCGACGCGAAAATCTCGCAGATTTTTTTTATCGGAGGCTGGAAGCGAGAGCCGCCAACCTACTGCCTGTTGGTCTGCCGGTCCCGCCATGATGTTCAGCGCTAGTTCAAGGTCTTCGGCTGTTCTTGCAAGGGGTCCACATACCGCCAGATCTGCCTCGGGCATATTGGCAACAAGCTCATGACCTTGCATCGGTACGATTCCATAGGTGGGTTTGTGACCGTATACGCCACAGTAGTGGGCTGGGTTACGTATCGAGCCACCTATATCTGAACCGGCCTCTAGCCCGGTAAAGCCTGCGGCCAATGCGGCGGCGCTGCCACCTGATGACCCTCCTGGTGTTTTTGTGGTATCAAAGGGGTTACCGGTGGTGCCGTAAATAGGGTTATAACTCTGAAAGTCTGCAAGTTCGACGGGAACGTTTGTTTTCCCCAGAAAATGTGCGCCATTCCCCCGAAAGCGCTGCACCGTTAATCCATCGCTCTTGGCTACGTTATGCCTGAACCCTTCGATCCCCCAGGTAGTTGGGGTATTCGCCATGACATACGATTCCTTAATCGTCATGGGCACGCCATGCAGACGCCCTAGGGATTGGCCGGGTCCACGCTTTGCCGCGCCAAGCGCTGCATCGGCTGCAGCCGCTTTTTCCAGCGCATCCTCAAAGGTTCGAATGACCACTGCATTGATTGAGTCGTCGTACTTTTCAATGCGGTCAATGTAGTGCTGGGTGATTTCAACGGAACTGATTTGCTTATCCCGAATCTTGCTGGCTAGTTCTA
>JABIVN010000073.1 GCA_018667205.1 Gammaproteobacteria bacterium
ATTTCGGCGCATTATACGCCTATGATAGGTAAAACGTAGCTTTTACTACCCGCTTCAGGTCACTAGGGCCTGCAGCGCTTTACTGCTAATCCATTTCATCGAGCCAGGACATTTGTATCGCCTCAAGAACCTTTTCACCACACCGCTCGGGGTCATCGTCAAAGCCTGACAGCCCCATTACCCATTCACGCAGATCCGTAAAGCGGACCGTGAGCGGATCCACATCCGGGTGGGCATCAACTAATTCAATGGCTATGTCGTTAACATCAGTCCATTTCATCGCGGTCTCCTGGTCAGTGGTTTTCTGACACCTGGTTTATGGTGTACTTAGGTATCTCAATCACCAGATCTTCATCGCCAACCAGCAGTTGGCATGACAATCTTGAATCCGGCTCCAAACCCCACGCTTTATCCAGCAGATCGTCTTCCAACTCGTCTGATACTTGCAACGAATCAAAACCTTCACGAACAACCACATGGCACGTAGTGCAGGCACAGGCCATCTCGCAGGCATGCTCAATATCGATACCGTTTGCCATCGCCACTTCTATCAGGTTGTCACCTTTGCTAGCTTCTATCACTGCTCCTTCGGGGCAACGACCTTCATGTGGTAGGAATATTAGTTGGGGCATAATGACTTCCTGATTAAATCTCTTTATCGACTTCTTCGATATTCCTGCCGGCAAGCGCCTTACGAACCGCTGCATCCATTCTCAGAGATGCAAACTCCTCGCTTGCTCGACCCAATAATTCTGTTCCTTCACTGATCGCCAGATGATCTTCGCCCTCTGACAAACTGCCAAGCTTCTCGATTGCCTGTTGCAAGGCCTGAATATCGCTTTCCATTAGCAACGCCGCGCCATCTTCTGCCAGAGCGTTGCCGAGCGCTTCAATCACCCGACCAGACTCAACTCTAGCCTCCATCAACGATCTCTGGTTCGCATCCTCTGTCGCATGCTCGAAGGACGCCTGTAACATCGACGTGATTTCTTCATCGGTCAAACCATAAGAAGGTTTAACCTCTACACTGGCTTGCGTACCCGTACTGGTTTCGCGGGCAGAAACAGAAAGCAGACCATCGGCATCAACGTTAAACATCACTTCAATTTTCGCCGCGCCGGCCACCATAGGTGGGATACCTGTTAGCTCAAATCGTGCCAGCGATCGGCAATCAGCGACCAACTCGCGCTCGCCCTGCAGGACATGAATGAGCATCGCAGCCTGGCCATCTTTATAGGTCGTGAATTCCTGAGCGCGCTCAGTGGGTATCGCCGTATTTCGGGAAATCACTTTTTCTGCAAGCCCACCTACCGTCTCCAGGCCCAAAGAAAGCGGCAATACATCCAACAGCAGCATCTCATCATCTGGCTTATTGCCAACCAGAATATTCGCCTGGACCGCTGCTCCGACGGCGACTACTTTGTCAGGGTCCATATTGTTGAGCGGTGTTTTACCGAAATAGTTCGCTACCTGATCGATGACCTGGGGGACACGTGTCGAGCCACCCACCAAGACGACGTTATGGATATCACCTAGCTCAACCCCAGCATCCCTTACGGCTCGGCGGCAGGCTTTAATAGACGCATCAACCAATGGCGCGACAAGCTCATCGAAGGTGGCTCGATCCAGTGCTCCCTTAAACTGCACCCCATCACGATCAAAATCTATGTCGACCTTGGCGTTATCAGTCAGGCTTTCCTTGATTGCTCTGGAGGCCATCAACAATCCACGTAACTGTTCGGTTGCCAATGGTTTAGCGTATCCAGACTGCTCAACTATCCAGCCGGCGATCGCTCTGTCGAAATCATCACCGCCGAGTGCCGAATCGCCGCCCGTTGCCAGTACTTCGAAGACCCCCTTTCGGAGCCTGAGCAAAGAGATATCAAAAGTACCTCCGCCTAGATCGTAAATAGCAATCACACCCTCACTACCGGAATCAAGGCCATAGGCAATCGCGGCAGCGGTGGGTTCGTTTAGTAATCGCAATACATTGACACCGGCGAGCTGTGCCGCATCTTTCGTCGCTTGCCTTTGAGCATCATCAAAATAGGCTGGCACCGTTATAACAACACCATCCAGGTCACCGTCCAGTGTAGCGCTGGCACGATCGACCAAGGTACGAAGGATTTCTGCCGAGACCTCAACCGGGGTTACACTCCCGCTGATGGTTTCGATTCGCGGCATTCCGCCTTCAGAAGCAGAAAAACGGTAAGGAAGCTGATCCCCCAGCGTCGCCAGGTCTTCTATGCCGCGGCCCATTAGTCTTTTTACGGACACGATGGTGTTCATGGAATCATTCACCGCCTCGGTCAATGCTTCGTCACCAACGATTATCCCGCCGGATGCATAGCGTACGACTGAGGGAAGCATATGCCTGCCCTGCTCATCAGGAAGGGTTTCAGCAACGCCTTCACGCACACTCGCAATGAGCGAATTAGTCGTGCCAAGATCTAATCCCGCTGCTCGTTTACGCTGGTGGGGGTCGACCGCCTGGCCGGGCTCTGTGATTTGTAGTAGTGCCATCTATATCTCAATAACTTTTCTTCAGTGATGCCCTGGTAATCCAACAACGTTTCTTCACCCGTGTCCTAGTAATCCAACAACTTCTCTTCAAGGCGACTCGCTGAAACCATCAACTTGGACAGGAACTGGAGTTCGTACACCAATCTCTCTGCCTTATCTATGTCTTCATCCAATGCTTCTTTAAATTTTGCTTGCACTACGTTGATTGCCAGCAGCATCTTTTTACGGAACGAATCAAGTTCTTCTAAATCACCCTCATCTTCTTCAATCTCTTCGAGCTGTTCCCTGAGATCAATCTGGTCCATCAGGAACGATGGAGGTAAAGCGGGGTTGTGTTTCAGCGCTACTCCCCTGAGCTCCAACATATAAATCGCACGAGGTAACGGCGCCCGAAGCGTTTCATTCGCCGTATTAACCAGCGTCGCCCACTGCATCGCCAGTCGTTTCTCTTGGTCTGTTCCCGCTGCAAAACGATCGGGGTGAACTTGTTTCTGCAGCTCCAGAAAACGGTCAGCGAGAAGTTCCTCAGCCACGGCATAATCGACCGGCAGGCCGAATATCTCGAAATAGTTTCTATTGAAATCCACGAATAGTAAGGACGCCTGGCTTCACACCAGACCCTTCTGGTTAGACGGTGAAACTCTCGCCACAGCCGCATTCACCCTGAACGTTTGGATTCTTAAACTCGAATCCTTCGTTCAGTCCCTGCTTCACATAGTCCATCTGCGTACCATCGATGTAGACCAGCGACTTGGGATCCACGAATACGTCAACGCCCTGCGAAGAGAATTTAAGATCTTCCGGCAAAATATCATCAACCGGCTCCATTACATACATTAGCCCCGAGCATCCGGTGGTCTTCACTGCGACCCGAATCCCTACACCCTTGCCCCTTGAGCTCAGATACCCAGCAACGTGCTCCGCCGCTTTTTCTGTCAGGCTGACACCCATATTTTTATCCTGCCGCTGCCGCCGATGAGTTTTCATCACCGTTATGTTTTGCTCGATAGTCCTGAATAGCCGCTTTTATGGCGTCTTCTGCTAATACGGAACAATGTATTTTCACCGGCGGTAGGGCTAGCTCTTCAGCAATCTCTGTATTCTTGATGCCTTCGGCTTCGTCCAGCGTTCGCCCCTTGACCCATTCTGTCAGCAGAGAACTAGAAGCAATAGCACTACCACAGCCATACGTCTTGAATTTAGCATCCTGAATGATGCCATCTTCACCCACCTTGATCTGCAAGCGCATCACGTCTCCACAGGCTGGGGCACCGACCATACCTGTGCCCACTTCTCCGCTTTCTGCGTCCATTTTTCCGACGTTACGCGGGTTCTCGTAGTGGTCCAGTACTTTGTCGCTATATGCCATTTCTATTTTTCTCCTAAGATGAAAAGCGTCCAGACGGACGCCATTCAAAAATGTTAGTTAGTGTGCAGCCCACTCAATTTTGTCCATATCCACACCGTCTTTGTACATATCCCAAAGCGGTGACAATTCTCTCAGTTTTTCTACGGCTGTTCTAACACTGCTGATCGCCTGATCAACGTTTTCTTCCGTCGTGAACCTGCCGATAGAAAACCGCAGCGAACTGTGTGCAAGTTCGTCGTTTAGACCCAGCGCCCTAAGTACATAGGAAGGCTCCAGACTCGCAGAGGTACATGCGGACCCAGAAGATAACGCGATGTCTGGCAGTGACATGATTAATGATTCGCCTTCCACGAAATTAAAGCTGATGTTAGTGATGCCAGGGATCTGATGATTTAAGTCACCGGAGACAAACACTTCTTCCATACCATTGAAGCCGTCCCACAGACGCTGTCGCAAGGCCAAAAATCGCGCGCCTTCCTCATGCATCTCTTCTTTTGCAATCCGGAATGCTTCACCCATACCCACCAATTGATGGGTCGCGAGCGTACCTGAACGCATCCCTCTTTCGTGACCACCACCGTGCATCTGTGCTTCAAGTCGCACCCGTGGCTTCCTGCGAACAAACAGAGCACCAACACCCTTAGGGCCATAAATCTTGTGCGCGGAAAATGACATTAGATCAACTTTTAGTTCACTCAGGTCGATATCTATCTTGCCCGCGCTTTGCGCGGCATCGACATGAAAGAAAACCTTAGCAGCGCGGGTCACTTCACCAATAGCCGCAATATCGTTAACCACACCAATTTCGTTGTTTACGTGCATGATGCTGACAATCGTCGTGTCTTCGCGGATCGCTGCGGCGACACTTTCTGGGGAAATGATCCCATCGGTGTCTGGCTCCAGGTAAGTGACCTCGAAGCCTTCCCGCTCCAAGTGACGGCAGGTATCCAGCACAGCCTTGTGTTCGATCTTGGATGTAACAATGTGCTTGCCCTTGCTCTTGTAGAACTGGGCGACGCCTTTGATCGCAAGGTTATCCGACTCGGTTGCTCCCGACGTCCAAACGATCTCACGCGGATCACAGCTCAGCAGATCCGCCATATGGCGCCGTGCAATCTCTACGGCCTCTTCTGCTTCCCACCCGAACTTATGCGACCGGCTTGCGGGATTTCCAAACTTGCCTTCCGCAAGAAGGCATTCGCTCATTTTCTGTGCAACTCGCGGGTCTACTGGCGTCGTTGCTGCGTAGTCAAAATAAATTGGTGATTTCATCTCG
>JABIVN010000074.1 GCA_018667205.1 Gammaproteobacteria bacterium
ATCACAGCATTGGCGATATCTTCCACCCTGCCACCACGCCCCATGGGGTTGTTAGCGCCAATCACCTTTGTCGCTTCTTCAAGGTTGTTATGGTCCCCAACCGTCAGGCGCGCGGTTAGACCGGTTACCGTACCGCCAGGGCAGATGACATTACAACGAATACCTTTGGGCCCAAGCTCCGGCGCAACTGACTGACTAAGCCCAATGACCGCATGCTTTGCCGCAGTATAGACATGCGGCCCTAACCCGGCTCGAACGCCCGCGGTCGATGCCGTGTTAATAATCACACCACTTCCCTTCGGTGACATCACTCTGGTTGCATGCTTGATGCCAAAAAAGACACTCGACAATAGGACGTCCATCGTACGATGCCATCCATCAGCGCTAATCTCCGCAATCGGCCCTACGCTGCCAAGAATACCCGCATTATTAAACATAATGTCCAGCTGCCCGAATGTTTCCACCGCAAGGTCAATGACCGCGGCCACTTGCTCCTCAACCGCCACGTCTGCACTAGTGGCAATACAACTGTCACCGAGTTCCTCCGCAATCGCCTGGGCTCGCTCCAATTGCAGATCCGCAATAACGCATCTGGCTCCCTCAGCGACGAATTTTCTGGCTGTTCCTTCGCCAATGCCGCTGGCACCGCCCGTTATTACCGCCACCTTACCGTCCAGTCTTCCCATCACCGATACTCCAATTGAAAATAATCAACCCAGCGCGGGTCAACGTACTTGCCGGCGCCTAAATCTGCAGTAATACTAATATTCAGAGAACCGATTGGCAAACCACCCTGACGGAGACACCGACATGATCAGACTAGTATTCGCGTTAAGAAGGAAACCAGAAATGACCCGGGAAGAGTTTCAGGAATACTGGCTGACCCGTCACGCGCCCCTTGTCGCAAGCTTTGGGACAGACCTGGATATCCATCGTTATGTCCAGACTCATACCCTGAGTGACTCCGCCAATGAATCCGCCCAAAAAGCGAGAGGTGAAATGGAACCTGCGTATGACGGCGTTGCCGAACTCTGGTGGACATCAGAGAACGAACTGGGGCAGACCCTGCTAACGAAAGCGGCACAACAAGCTTCGGCAGCGCTCCTTAAGGACGAGGCCAAGTTTATTGATTTGCCTAACTCGCCTTTGTGGTTCGCTTATGAGTACCCGCAAATTAACCCGGTCCCAGAGGACATCGTGGCAAAACCCAAATCCAACATTGTTCGGATATTTTTTCCACTACGCCATCAAACTCACATCAAAGAGGAAGACGCCAGGCATTATTGGTTAACCCACCATGGGCCGATTGTTCGTTCCCACGGCCAAGCAAGCGGCACGCTCTGTTACCGTCAGGTCCATCGCGCAAACTCTGCGCTCGATGCCGGCCTACAGGCCGCAAGAGGGACCGTTACCGAGTCCTACCTTGGCCATGCTGAGGCTTGGGTGGACCGAGGCGCGGCGCCGAGTACAGATGAAGCCAGGCGTGCCGGCGCGGCGTTTATTGAAGATGAGCACAATTTTATCGATATGGCGCGGTCAACCATCTTCTTTGGCAAAGAGCACACGATCATCGACAAACGGTAACCACAGGTTAAATCTTTTGTCCCATCTAGTTACTTCCCGCATGGAAAACAGTAGCATGCAATTCTTTAGAACAAGTGAGCCAACTATCATGAGATATTTAAAACTTTTAGCAATTTTTTTCGCGGCAAATATATTGGCTTCAGCGAACCTAGCGGCGGAAGAAGCAGAGGGTTTTACGATATACCCACATCTTGGCCAGACTATTTTTGGCGACGAACTGGACGATGACATGCTCTTAGGTATTGGCGTCGGTTACCGATTTGATAGCCCGTGGGCAATCGAACTTACTTACCAACAAACGGATGCTGACTTTGAGTCTCCACTCGTTGGCGACACTGAGATAGACCTTTGGCACCTTGGCGCACTCTACCATCTGAAGAAAAAGGACAACCTTCAGCCATTCCTGTCATTTGGTATAGGGAAAGCAGACTATGACAACGCGCCAATGAACGGTGAAGACAATAGCCAAGTTAATGCGGGTGTCGGCGTGAAATGGAGCTTCAACGAAAAAGCTGCTCTCAGGGGGGATCTCAAAATTTTCACTGGGGAGTCAAATGATCAGGTCGAAGCCGCAGTTTCCTTTGGCCTTCACTACGCCTTTGGCGCCACTCCCGAGCCTATCACCAGAACGGTTGCTACTAACGACGGAGATACAGATAACGATGGCGTTTCTGACAGCGCAGACCATTGTCCTGGCACGTCAAGAGGCATCGAAACTGATCGTCACGGCTGCCCAAAAGACGATGATGGTGACGGGGTCTATAACGATATGGATGACTGCCCCGACACGACAGACCGACGCGCCCGTATTGACGAAAAAGGTTGCTACGTAAGACTTGAAACCAAGGTCAATATTACCCTGAACGTTGAGTTCGACTTCGACTCATCTGAGCCCAGGGATGAACATACCGGTGAAGTACAAAAGGTAGCGGATTTTATGGTCCAACACCCCCATTCTTACGTTGTCATGGAAGGACACACTGACAGCATGGGAGCAGAGAATTACAATCAAGGCTTGTCAGAACAAAGAGCAAGCACCATTGCTGACATGTTGATCAAGAAATTTGAGATTTCCCAAGACCGCGTCTCGTTCGTTGGTTTTGGCGAAAGCCAGCCTGTTAAAAATAATAACACTGCAGAGGGACGCCAACACAACCGACGGGTCGTTGCAGTGGTTGAAGGTAAGAAACAAGCATTAGAAATGAAGTAGGCCAAATTCGTCGTCACAGTAAAATATGCTGTGACGACGTTCTGGGGTCATCGGAGTCCATCTTGACCAAACCCGCTGAAGGCTCTTGATTAGAACGGCTGAAGGCTCTTTATTAGAACGGCTGAAGGCTCTTTATTAGAACGGCTGAAGGCTCTTGATTAGCCCCGCTGAGGGCTCTTGATTAGAACGGCTGAGGGCTCTTGATTAGAACGGCTGAGGGCTCTTGATTAGAACGGCTGAGGG
>JABIVN010000075.1 GCA_018667205.1 Gammaproteobacteria bacterium
CGCCATTATCTGTTTAGGATTCTGCACTTTTTTTAAAAACCGGACCTCTTCCGATTCAATCGTGATCGTTCAGTGTGCATGGTGAATCCAATCGGGTGCATTACGCCCGAGTCTGGTGCGACAACGTCATCATCAATTCTAAATCGCACCCTGCACAGAATTTCTTTTTTTGCTGGCGCCCCTTAAATACTGCGACTAACCCAACACGAAAAGACACCGCATTCGATCTTGGCCCGGAACGTGCATTCAACAGTTCACCAACAAAACATCATTTATTAACTTGGGGTTTTTCAATGTCAAAATATTTTTCTTATCTAACAAGAATTGGGGTTGTCGCGGGGGCCGCATTAGGTGCTTCACCGAATGTTTATGCTGACGGTTTTGAGCTTAGTGAGAAACTCACCGTTACCGGTTTCATCGATATGTCTTACAGCGTGACCGAACCAGAGAATGGTGGCAGTTCTACCTCCAGCGGTCTCGATCAGTTCGAGATCGACTTCCTGTACGATTTTGGCCAAGGCCTTACCGCGCAGGTCGACTTGGAATACCAGGACAATGGCTCAGGGGAAGAAGTTGATATTGAGCAAGCTTTCATCTCATACGGCGTAAGCGACTCACTCAGCATAAAAGCAGGGCGGTTTTTGAGCTATTCCGGTTGGGAAACTGAAGAACCTACTGGCTTGTTTCAATACTCGGGTACCGGCTACGCCAAGTATTTTTACGGTGGTTATCAGCAAGGTGTGTCAGCCCTATACAGCGGCGATCGCTATAGCGTCGCATTGTCTGCTGTAAGTGATCTCGGCGATCTAGAAGGTGAAGCTCGCGACTCTAGTGACCCTGGCTTTGAATTCATGCTTGCGCTCAATCCGGTAGAAGCCTGGACCGTCAAGGGTTTCTACATGACCGACAAGCTCGACGGAACCAGTAAGAACACTGATCTGATCAATATTTGGACCAGTTATATTGCTGGTGGCCTAACGCTGGCCGCAGAGGTTAATACTTCTGAAAACGCGCCTGCCGCCGTTGGTTTCGCCGGTGTCGGTGCAGAAGCTAAAGGCTATCTGCTTATGGCTAATTACGGATGGGACAAGTTTGGCCTAACTTTCCGTTACCACGAATCAGAAGTTGAAGACGCAACAGGTGACACCCTTGAAGAACTTAGCGCATTCACCATTGCACCAAGCTACGCGGTCTCGGATAACCTGCTGGTGGTCCTTGAATATCGTAGAGACGAAGACGACATCACTAACGAGAGCACTAACTCCTTCGCGATCGAAGCGCTCGTCACCTTCTAGAACACTGCCTTGTAATTGAAAAGCAATCCAGCCCATTGCGGTTGTACGCAACGGGCTGACTAAACAAAGACTATGGGACAATCTATATGAAATTGAAACGAATTATAAAAACGGCGACAGCAACTATACTGCTCTCGCTATCCACGGTATCACTAGCAGCTGACACCATTAAGGTTGGCGTACTTCATTCGCTTTCCGGAACCATGGCGATTAGTGAAACGACACTAAAAGACACGGTACTAATGATGATTGAGGAACAAAACAAGAAAGGCGGGCTGCTGGGTAAGCAACTTGAACCGGTGGTTGTCGATCCTGCATCGAATTGGCCATTGTTTGCGGAGAAGACACGCGAGTTAATCTCGCAAGAAAAGGTTGATGTCATTTTTGGTTGTTGGACATCGGTTTCTCGTAAATCGGTACTCCCAGTGATAGAAGAGCTTAACGGTTTGCTCTTCTACCCTGTGCAGTATGAAGGTGAGGAATCATCGAAGAACGTTTTCTATACCGGCGCTTCACCAAACCAGCAGGCAATCCCTGCGGTAGACTACCTGATGAACGAGATCGGCGTAGAACGCTGGGTTTTAGCCGGGACTGACTATGTTTACCCGCGCACCACAAATAAGGTTCTTGAAGCGTACCTCAAGGCCAAAGGCGTCGCTGACGCTGACATCATGATCAACTACACGCCGTTCGGACATTCCGATTGGCAAGGTATTGTGTCTGACATCAACAAATTCGGCAGCAAAGGCAAACAGACGGCTGTGGTATCAACGATTAACGGCGATGCGAACATTCCCTTTTACAAAGAACTTGGTAACCAGGGTATATCCGCAGAAGACATTCCAGTTGTCGCCTTCTCAGTAGGCGAGGAAGAGCTGTCTGGGCTTGATACTAAACCACTCGTTGGCCACCTGGCAGCATGGAACTATTTCCAGAGCGTTGAAAGCGAAGAGAATACGGCCTTTATTAAGCAATGGAAGAAATTTATTAAGGATAAAAAACGCGTCACTAATGACCCAATGGAAGCGACTTACATTGGTTTCAATATGTGGACTAAGGCTGTTGAGAAGGCAGGAACGACTGATACCGACAAAGTTGAACAGGCGATGATCGGAATTACATCACCAAACCTTACCGGAGGTACTGCTGTCATGAACAGAAACCACCATTTGTCGAAGCCAGTGCTTATCGGCGAGATTCAGAGTGATGGTCAGTTTGAAGTTGTCTGGGAGACAGACGGTGTGGTTCCTGGAGATGCGTGGTCAGATTTTTTGCCTGGCTCAATGGATATCGTTGCGGATTGGGTCGCCCCTATTAACTGCGGCAACTTCAATGCTAAAACGGCGAAATGTTCAGGTCAGAATTTTTAATCAACCGTGACTCACTAATTGGTTACCACCTGCGTTAGGTCGTTTGAAAATTGGGCTTCTTTTATCTAGTGGCCTAACGCAGTCTTAGCTAACAAACTCCAGGCAATCTTGCATTCATCTAATTACGGTTTACCCCGCTCTATGCTTCCCCTTTTAGCTCTATCTTCCTGCCGCCCTAACCATTGGATCTCATTCCTGTTTGCAATAACAATGATGATCGCCACTCCGGTTTTGGCCGAACAGACAGCCTCCCTAGAGGACTTGGGCAAACAGCTAGCTAACGCGAAATTAAAGAAGGTCGCCGGCGTTCTCAATGAACTGGAACAACACGGTGGCGACAAGGTATTACCACTCTTTCAGGCGATGCTGGCGGGTAATCTTTACTACGTACGTGCCGACAGGGCACTCGTCATTCTCTCCCAAGAAAACTCCAGCAACGAAGAAAACATTGTCGTAACGGACGCCCTTACGACACAAAACCAGCTCACCTACAACAAGTCAGTTCTCAAGAAAGTTAGAGTTAACAACAAACTGCGAGGAATCCTGCGAGGCAAAATTGCCGAACTAACCTTATCCAGCAGTGATCCGGCTTTACGCGAGTCCGCCGTGAATAACCTGCTGCAAAAACCTGATGAACAAAGCATCACGCTTTTACGCAACGCCCGTCTAATTGAAACATCGCCTGACATTCTCGAGAAAATCAATTTGGCATTAATGATCGCTACTCTTGATTCCAGCGATCATATAGAACAACTCGCCGCCATCGAATCGTTGCAAGACAGTCTAGAACCCGTGGTTCGCAATCGCTTGCAGTTACTCGTAGAGATCGACGATAAAGGCAACTACCTGGAAACAAACACGTCGGTTATTGACGCTGCGACTTCAGCGCTGAAAAAGATCGACGGTAAACTCCG
>JABIVN010000076.1 GCA_018667205.1 Gammaproteobacteria bacterium
CTGCATGGCCTGGGGTTTGCGGGGGCATTGTCGGCCATTGGACTACCAGAGGACAATGCAGTCGGCGCATTGTTCCTGTTTAATGTCGGCATCGAACTAGGGCAGCTGATGATCGTCAGCCTGGCGCTAACCTTGGTTTTCGTTGGCGCACGGCTAGGTCTAAAAATCACGTGGCATTCATTCCAGCCCATGGCGTTAATGCAAGCTCCTTTGTATCTGGCCGGCGGCATCTCTACGTATTGGTTTGTTGAGCGATGCGTACAGATAGCAGGTTAGTGGGGGTTAACACAGATCTTCACAAACAGATCTTTCATTTTGTATCACAATAGTGATACAGTTGGGCCCATGAAAATAAGCATCCAAACCAACATTGCAACGCCCGTCTTCCAGCAAATTGTCGACCAGGTACATTTCGCTATTTCCGCCGGTGAATTATTGCCCGGCGCGCGCCTTCCGAGCATCCGTTCTGTCGCAACGGATCTCGGCATTGCGCCAAATACTGTGGCCAAGGCCTATCGTCAGTTAGAGTTTCGCAGCCTCGTTACCGCGCATGATCGCTCTGGCTACTCGGTTCTGGAAGCAGCCACGGACAGCCGTTATCAGGCCAGGGGGGTGAGTGCGGACAAAACAGAAGTCCATGACGCGGTTGATAAACTTGAACAAGGCCTCTTTCCTGGTGCCTTCTGTAAAGTGACCGAAGACTTCCTTTCCGGCGACCCAGCAAAGTGCAATGTCATTCATGCCGATGGTGCAGGCACAAAATCGATCGTCGCCTATCTCTGGTACAAGGAAACCGGTGATGCTTCTGTCTTCCGCGGCATCGCACAAGACAGTATTGTCATGAATCTAGATGACCTGCTTTGCGTTGGCGTGAACGGCAGGATTCTTATTTCAAATACAGTCAACCGCAACGCCCTGAATTGCCCTGGGGAGGTTATTTCCGAGCTCATCGATGGCACGGAAGCATTCCTTGAGTCCATGAGAGAGCATGGCATCAATATTTATTCCGGTGGCGGTGAGACCGCAGATGTCGGCGACCTGACAGGCACACTGGTTGTGGATTCATGCGCGGTAGCGGTCATGGACAAAGCAGATGTGATCAGAAACGATATCACCTCGGACCTTGCGATCATCGGGCTATCTTCTACTGGCCAGGCGAATTACGAACAACATGCCAACAGCGGCATGGGCAGTAACGGCCTGACAAACGCGCGCCATGATATGCTTTCCTCCCATTACGCCGAAAACTATCCTGAGGCTTTCGACGCAAACCTGGACCCTTCTCTGGTTTACTGTGGCCCATATCGACTGTCTGACTCACTGCCTGGCAGTGAATTCTCGGTTGGCGAGGCCATCCTCTCACCCACAAGAACTTATGCGCCCGTCATCTATCAATTAAGAGAAGCACTGGGTGATAATATCAAAGGGGTCATTCACTGTTCAGGGGGGGGGCAAACAAAGTGCCTGCGGTTTGGCACCGGCGTGCATTACATTAAGGACAACCTCTTCGAGATCCCGCCACTGTTCTCTGCGATTCAGGCGGTTTCTGGAACAGGATGGGAAGAAATGTTTAAGGTTTTCAACATGGGACATCGGATGGAAGTTTACGTGCCCGGGGCCAAAGCAGACGAGGCAATCCGAATAGCATCCAACCTGGGTATCGACGCAAAAGTTATCGGCCATACAAAGGCCGTGGATGGCCCCAACACCCTTACCCTAACTGATACCACCGGACGGCAGTTTCTTTACTAGCCATGGTTTACTAGCCATGGTTTAACAGCCGGTAGCCAAGCCATCTCTACCGTACTATTCTAGATATCGCCTGGGTCTAGCCTGGGCCAACACCATCGCTGGCTAATCTAATCGCCGGTATTTGATCAGCTATACGGAGCGCTAGCCAATGGCCCAGATAGATTTTGAAGCATGCTTGCGAATCCTTGTGGAGAAGGGAGGCTCGGACCTTTATTACAGTGTCGGCGCGCCGCCATCTGCCAAATTTTATGGGACTCTGAATCAGATTTCGGATGTTCCTATGCTACCCGGTGAAGTCGCTGTAATCGCCAACAGCGTGATGAACGAAGAACAGCGAAATGCTTTCGAAGACAGCCCTGAGTGTAACCTGGCTATTTCGCGGAATGGCCTGGGTCGTTTTCGGGTGAACATTTTCAAACAACGTAATGAATACGCCATGGTAATCCGAAGTCTCGGTGACACTCTACCAAACTACAAAGAGCTGGGCCTACCCAGGGTTCTGCCAAAGCTCATCATGTCCAAGCTGGGTCTTATTCTGTTTGTTGGCGGAACCGGGTCCGGTAAATCTACCTCCATGGCGGCACTCATTGATTACCGGAACCAGAAATCCAAAGGCCACATCATCACGATTGAAGACCCTGTCGAATTCATGCACCCCCATAAAGGCTGTATCGTCAACCAGCGTGAAGTAGGTACGGACACTAACAGCTGGAATGACGCCTTGGCCAACACACTGCGCCAGGCGCCTGACGTCATCCTGATTGGCGAGATACGGCACCAGGAAACCATGGAACACGCGATGGCCTTTGCAGAAACTGGCCACCTTTGCCTCTCTACCCTCCATGCTAACAATGCCAACCAAGCGATGGACCGAATAATTAACTTTTTTCCTAAAGAACGTCACGGCCAGCTTCTAAAGGATTTGTCACAGAACTTGCGTGGCATTGTTTCCCAACGCCTGATTAAAACAATCGATGGCAAACGAGCCGCCGCAATCGAAATTCTACTGGGGTCTCCGCGAGTTGCTGACCTTATTGCAAAGGGCGATGTTGGGGGGCTCAAGGAGGTCATGGAAAAATCAGCCGAACAGGGGATGCAGACCTTCGACATGGCTCTGTTCGAGCTCTATAAATCAGGTCAAATCACCCTTGAGGAGGCATTAAGAAATGCAGACTCGAAGAACAACCTCCGGTTGAGAATCACACTGGACGGAAAGAAACCCAAAAAAAAGAGCCAAGAAGAGACCAGCCAGGTAGCAAAACCGTCGCCCGCCAAATTCAGGCTGCCGGGGGAAGAAGAAACCAAAGAAAAGGCGTCTGAGGAAGACGTGACAGGGCTCTCCCTGGAGTCGATAAAACCAGACGAAGAAAGCCTATAAAAGTTAGTTCAGCTTCTCGGCCAATGACTGGTAGAAGTTAGAGACGATAGGCAGGGAATAAGTAGACTTTCGAGCCACGAAACGAACAGGCCTGTGAAGGCCTTTGTCTCCAAGGTTGATCAGGCAGGATTCTGGCACTTTAAGGGTCTTCGCGACACCAATAGGTACCATTCCGTGGCCAAACCCCGCAATCGCCATCTGCGCAACACTAAAAAACGACTCGAGGGAAACTTCACGCTTAATCCGGAGCTTCCGGACTTCGTCCTGAAACGATCTCCAGGCACCCGAATAGTCCTCTATGGTTATGACGCCCAACTCACCGCGCCTCGGAAAAGTTAGCGGTACCAGACCAGACGGAATAATGACCATCGGTTCCATGGTAAGCACTTCGGACTGCAGATCGGTGTCCAGCGTGTCGGACCCGGTACAGACACCCACCATGAATTCCCCGGAACGAATCCGGTCAAGCACGACCGGTGTCCGGTGAGTATGGAACACAAAACTGACTTCGGGCATATCGGCTCTAACCTGGTAAAATACTTCCGGGCCCCAAGACGACAAGATGGCATCCGATACCCCAATTACCAGCTCACCCTTACCGCTCGCCACTTCATCGATAAATAGATCCCTTAATTCCGACAGGACCGGAGAAATCTTGTCGACCAAGTGCTGCCCATGCTGGGTAAGTTCGACTCGGCGACCTTTTTTCTGAATAAGTTTCCGGTCATAGTAACGCTCAAGCGTAGAGATTCGCTTACTTACCGCGGACTGAGTGATACGAAGCTCCGTACTTGCCTCCATCATGGTGCCGATGCGTGCAAGCGTCAGTAGGGTTTCCAGATTCTCAATCATCTATTCAATCCAGGAACACTGGTTCGACAGCGCTCATTAATTCCAAAGTTGCATGCATTGTATTTCAACGATTCTCTTTTCTCATCTATAAAGAGCAAACAGGTCGAACCTAATGACTTATTTATAACCACTACCCAGACCCTGCGCGAAGCATTTGGGTCACTACTGGATAGCTTTTAGGTGAAAGACGAAAAGTCGAACAAGGCAGTTCTGGGTAAAAAAGCAGCCATCCAGACTCTGGGACGTATATGAAGGATGATGTATGCCGCGATCATTAGGACTATCGCCAACGACCTAATTCCCGACCGGGTAATCCCCGCTGCAGTCCCTGCTGCAATACCTGGCAATTACTGTGCAAGCCTGCGTGTCAGCCACTCGAGTGACCACCATTTTGAATATAGTGGCCGCGACGTTATCAGGGTCGTTTGCGTCATTTACATCGGCAAAGGTGCCGTAGAACTGATTTAGGCAGACTCAACAGCATCGTTAGCAATGGGTTTAATAACAAAGAGTAAATCTCCCTCGTTAACCTGCTGGCCAGTCGTAATGTTGATTCTGGTTATCTCGTATCGACCATCACCGGGGTACAACTCACCCTCATCGCCAGAGAATGTATTGAGATTGACTGGCGTAAACATTTTCATCGCCTCAAGCTGACACAAAATATCTTCTGTCCCCACCACATCACCCACATTGACATACTCGGGCTCTGACGGTGACGGCGTTCTATAGAAAACACCCGTAGATGGTGACAACACCTTCAA
>JABIVN010000077.1 GCA_018667205.1 Gammaproteobacteria bacterium
GGAATGTGCCATAAATGTCCGGAACGAAACAAGTCAGTGGCGCTCTTGCAAGCGCTGGCAGCATTATACGCAACTCGCCTAGATTTTCTTTAATAAACTGGCGAAGAATAAGCCTAGGTTGCCAGAAAAAGTTTGTGCATAGAGACCTGCATCTTTTACTCCGGATAGGCGCTGCAACAAACAACCGCTCCTGGACTCACGGAAGACTTTCAGGATCTTGCGACTCTCGGGGGTCAAAAGCTCAATGTTTTTTTCCAGTGCCGTTATATTACGCTCGTTCCATAACCGGTTTCTCCCGCCGAAGGCGTCCCGGTAGCGGGCGATACGGCGTCTGAAGCCAGTGTTTGCACCTATTTGGTTGTTCGCGTGTTGGCGATAGCTCAGACAAGGCTCCGGATCATATATCACTTTGCCGCCTGCGCCGCTGATCAGTAGATATGTCCACCAATCGTGAGCGGGGACATCAACACGACCCGCCATAACCAGCAATTCTCGGGCCGCCTGGTTCATCACCATAGTATTACCGCCGCCGATGTTGTGAACCAGTGCATTAGCAAAAGATGGCGATCGGCAAAACACGGGAGACAATCCAATAACCTTTCCGGTCTCGGACACGGATCGGGTTCGCGCACAATAGAGTGCAGGCAGCCGATTATCACAGGCAGCTAACTGACCTATGGCGCGCGATAACTTATCAGCATCCCAGGCATCGTCTTGATCAGCATAAGCGAAGTAGCCGGCCGAAATAGTGCTGTCACAAATCAGCCAAAGGAAGTTCTGCGTAGCGCCATTACCGGGGCCGTGCCGTAAGCAAAGTGGAACGTCTGGAGAACCGCTGTCATCCAGTGTCTTCAGGGTGTCATCTCTAGAGCCATCATCAGAAGCATGAATACGAATACTGACATTCACTTGCTGAAGCAAGGACTTCAGCTGAGCGGACAAAAAGCGGCCACCATTAAAGGTACAAAGGAGAACCGCTACCTCTTCGTCAGTCTGGGTCACTCTTTTTTAGCATAAGGCGCTAAAATGGCGTCGATGGCTGCATTGTCGATAACAGCATCGCCGGTCAACTGAAATTGACCCACATAATGCTTCATCTCAAGCTTGATATATTCAGCCTTCAACTCGGCAATAATCGCATCTTTAACTTCAGCAAACGGCTTATAGAACTTTTCTTGAATTCCATCCAGCCGAAGGATGTGAACGCCAAACTGCGTCTGAACCAGTTCAGAATACTGGCCAATCTCGCCTATAGTAAATAGACCTTCAGTATAGGGCGGCGAAACTCCAATTTCTCCATATTGCAGCCACTTATCGAACTTTCCTTCCTTCGCAGCTGCACCCGGCTCACCAGAATGAAGCTTTACCATTTCAACAAAGCTCGCCCCGGCACGCAGTTGATCCAACACTTCCTGCGCCTCTGCCAAGACCGGGCCTCGAGGGACACCCGGAGCAGACATAAACAGGATATGTGATGAGATACGTTTTTCCGGAACGGCGGCATATTTATCGCGCTTGATCGAGTATTGCTCCTCAGCCAATTCAGCAAACTCAGGAAGCTCAATCTGGTCTCGGTGCCAGTTCAACACAAATTCGCGTTGATAGCGCTCAAGGCCTAACTGATATTTCGCTGCAATATTGGGATTCTTTTGGACGATGTGATCCGCCTCTTGGGCAACTTTTTTGTTAGACAAAGACAAATTCAGCAACTCCAGACGATCACCTGGGTCTTCGATAGCCACATCTCTCATCTGCTTGGTCCAGAGAGAAACCAAATATTCGAGTTCCTGATCGTTGATGACCGTATCGCCATCCTGAATAACCGGCGTTTGAGCAGAAGCCGCTACGGTGCATACAAGGTGGAAGCTCGCTAGAAAAAGCGGCGTTAGTGGAATTTTCATAGCTTGATAATTCGCTCGTTTTTAAATGTAAGGTAATAAAAAAGCCGACACCCTAAGGTGTCGGCTTTGATTTTAACGCTTTCGTCTTTAGATTGATGATGCCTGCGTGCGGCTGTGCTCTACAATACGACCGTAGTTAGAGCCAGGGTTTGCTGTAAACGCACGCTGCCAGGCAGCGAATCCGATTACTGGAACAGCACCTGTAGCGGCGATATTACAGAGGTACTGCGGGACGCCATCTTCATCCGGCTCGGTAAAGTCAATATCACACAGTGCCAAGTTCTTTGATGACGATGTGCTCAATGATGCCCAGCCGAACTTGGCGCCATCAGGTGTGGGGATAGAAATGTTCACCGGCGCGTTCAAAACCGACGACTCGCCCCACTGGATAACGTTTACCTCGTCCTTCAAGGCATATGAGACAGAAGTAGAAGGTGGTTGCGGTGACACTACCAACTCGCCTTCTTCAACCGTGATTCCCTGCTCTTCACGATCATAGACACTAAAGCTTGCTGCAACCGGAATATCACGAGTGTCGCAGGGAGTAAGGTCTTCCCAAGCTGGGTTAGTAGAGTTAGCTGTGTTTGCTGCATTCGTGGCCACCGTTCGCAAGCAGTCAGGAGCGGCACCAGAGATACCACCCAGTTGGAGGTATGCACCCAGATCCAACATCACGTACTGACCTGGGAAGGTAACAACCCAGTCGGTATCTACAGTTGCGCCAAGGGATTCAACGGTGTTCCGTGACCAATCGTTGATCAACTTTTCGGCCCCCAAGATATCGCGAAGATCGTTGTACTTAGTTCGACCGGCGCTCTGGGGGTCGTCCAAAGGTGAACTACCGTTCAGATCAGGGTAGTCAAAACCCTGCAGATCGCCAGAGAATATACCTGTCTGCTGGTTTGTCATTGCAGCAGCGCTGAGGAATTCAGCGATGTGTACTGCGTTGTCGCCGAATTCAACCCCAGTTTCATCGGACTTGATGAAGTAAGA
>JABIVN010000078.1 GCA_018667205.1 Gammaproteobacteria bacterium
AATAATACCGAGCAGAATAATAGCGACCAGAAAAGTGCAGGCGAGCATCAATTACTCGAGGGGCAAGTAGATAGCGGAGGAGAAGGTAGGAAACCCGGTTAATTCTTGTGATGCCCTGACGAAGAGTTTCCTGAAGGGCTTGAGCATTATCCTGAAGCACTGAACTTTACGTTGACCGGCGGTAGGCACAGTCACCTGTTGGAGCGTCTTAGATTTTTTGAAGTTGCCAGCAAGCCTCCAACCGTTCTTCTAAAATCCCACATGCTTGTATTTGATCTGATGTCGACACCGATAAGTTGTGTATAAACTTTGCATGCGCGAAAGTCTGAGCGAGTGCTCGAGCCTAGCGGGTGTTCAATGCACGTCGTGTTGTAGATCAGTAGGTCGTTTGCCCGTGCTGGCTGGCTAAAACGAACCTTGTCTTTACCCAACATAGCCATCGTTTGAATTTGATCTTCATGATCGAAAAACAGGCGCGTTCAGATCGCAAAAATATGCAGGGAAGACGCAACTATACCGCCAAAAACGGATTCTTCTGCCGCAGCTTTGTCTACATGAAAGGGCTGTGGGTCCCACTGTTTCGCAAAATTAACAACTTCTTCCGGCGTTAGTTGCCATCGTCCGACTTCGGACTGGTATCCCAGTGGAATATCTCCGAAAAAATAACTCATTGTATAGTGTAAGTTGAAATGCCGAGCTCGCCTAGCAACTGCTGGTCGACATCCTGTTCCGGGTTTGCTGTTGTGAATAATTTGTCGCCGCCAAAAATCGAGTTGGCACCAGCAAGAAAGCAAAGGCTCTGTGCTTCACGACTCATAGCAGTTCGACCTGCTGATAACCGAACCCAGGATTTCGGCATCATGATGCGAGCGGTAGCAATCGTTCTCACAAATTCGAATACATCCAGGGCATCGACGTCAGCCATAGGCGTACCGACCACCTTTACCAGCATGTTGATGGGTACGGATTCAGGATGAGCCGGCAGATTGGCTAATTCAACCAACAGGTTAGCCCGGTCGGAACGTGATTCGCCCATACCTACTATCCCACCGCAGCAGACATTGATACCGGCGTCGCGAACGTTCGATAAAGTATCTAATCGACCCTTATAAGTACGAGTGCTTATTATTTCGCCGTAAAATCCCGGTAATGTATCGAGGTTGTGGTTGTAGTAATCAAGACCTGCCTCTGCGAGTCGCCCGGCCTGCTTGTCCGTCAACATGCCCAGGGTTACGCAGGTTTCCATGTCGAGTTCCCGGACACCTTCAATCATCGGGACCATTTGTTCTATCTGGCTTTTGGTAGGGCTACGCCATGCTGCGCCCATGCAGAATCGAGTTGCGCCCTGCGACTTAGCAGCTTTGGTTGCGGCTAAAACTTCTTCGATAGGCAGCAGGCTATGCGTCTCAAGTCCTGTATCGTGGTGCACGCTCTGTGGACAGTATTTGCAATCTTCCGGACACCCGCCTGTTTTAACGAACAGCAGCGTTGCGATCTGCACTTTGTTGGCATCAAAGTGTTGCCGGTGAATGATTTGGGCCTGATGAATCAAATCATTAAACGGAAGTTTGAAAAGGTCCAGTACCTCAGTGGTCTGCCAATTATATTTTGTTTTGTTTCGTCTGTTTTACTTGCAAGTAAAGTAACCAAGTAATTTTCCTTTTTGTATCTATCGTTAACCGATGGAAACTGCTGCTGATTGTTAATATCCATCCTGAATTAGTCGCTGACCAGCGTTTGCTTGTCACCACCCACGCCGGCACTTTTTGCGCATCCTAGTACTATGCAGCTTGTACAGGAATTGTATTGGCGGTACGTTCGATGGTGTTTTTTTCACCAAGATAAACCAACCGCGGCAGAAACGAATCAGCTTCCGACTCGGACATCTGTCCGTAGGCAGCAATGATGATCCGATCGCCTACCTGAACTTTACGAGCAGCGGCACCGTTCATAGAGATAGTCCCGGACCCCTCATCCGCAAGAATCACATAGGTTGAAAAGCGTTCTCCGTTGTCGACGTTGTATATCTCGATCTTTTCAAACGCTCTAAGCCCTGAAAGCTTTACGAGGTTTTCGTCGATGGCACAGGAACCGTCGTACCACAGTTCTGCGTGAGTGACAGTTGCCATATGCAACTTGCCTTTGAGTAGCGTAATGTCCATTAAAGGTCCCCATATCATAGACTTAGGTCCAAAGAGCGCGACATTTTGCCTAGATTTTTTTGGAATGCAACAGAGGAAAACAAGAAAATTAAACCGTATTTATCCCGAATTTCAAAAGTATCTGGGTTGGCATTTTTTTCGTAAAGAAGTCCGTGGTATCCAGCGTCAACTATCTTAGCCGACCGTATTGCCTCATCTAAAAATGAAACTAATAGGGAGGCATTACCTCGTCCAACCTATTGACCATAACCTACCAGATTTTTTACCTCTATGGTTTCGGTTGAAGGTGGCTTATCAACTATTAGTGCCCGTAATCTTGATTCTTGGGCCAGTTGTTCTTGGCGCCAATCCGCGACAGGTCGTTGCAACGTTCTGATTTGGCCCATATTGTGTTGGCTTGGATAGTTAATCATCAGCCAATCGATTGTCTCTTTGGCGGACGTCTCCAGGAGCAACTCTAAGCGCAATCGATTCTCATCCCAGACATGTTCACATGGATCTTTTTGTGTTCGCCAATGATGTAAGACGACCTTCTTAGCTATGTTGCGATAGTGGCAACTCAAGGCTGGTTTTTTCAGCGCTGTTTCGATAGACGAAGTTTCGATATCCTGGCCGCCAACAACATGTTTTTTACGCCTGGGCAGCCTTCAACCATGAATGTTCCCTAAGTTGATCTTGTCGCTATTGCAGTTACGCCAAAAAATCGACGGGGTTAAGCCCCATATCCTTCCTCATGATTGAGCAGCAGGATTCTAGATGAGGCAACGGCCTGCCAATAGTGTAATTGTTAGTCAGGTAATGCGAGCAAGGGTTAGCTACCCCGTGAGACCTACCAAAAACTCTGGCAGCGTTTAACCGCTACCCGTCATACGGTCCCACTCCTTCATAAAACAAGCAGCCAACCGCGCTGATTCGCTACTAAGACTTTCGTTCGAAATTGTCTGTTATAAACCCTACCATCACGGAATTTGGATAGATCTGTATCAGCCGCGGCGGCGGGGTTATCGGCCTAGCTTTACCGGCATGGTGGCAAAGCCATGAACCACATGGGAGTAGGTACGCTCAGGTTCTCGCATTAGTTCGAACGTCAGGTTTTGAGAAAGAATTTCTTCCCACAAGATTCGGATCTGCATTTCTGCGAGGCGATTGCCGACACAACGATGAATGCCGAAGCCAAAGGATAAATGGTGTCGTGGGTTTTTACGATCGACAACAAATCGATCTGCATTTTCTATAACTTGCTCATCTCGATTCCCCGACAGGTACCACATAGCGACTTTTTCGCCTGCGGGAATCGTCACTCCCCTGACCTGCACTTCACGGGTTGTTGTTCTGCGCATGTGGGTCAGAGGTGTTTGCCAGCGTATAATCTCAGGCACGAGTGACTTCACAAGACTCGGATCTGCTCGGAGTTTGGCCAGTTCATTTGGGTTTTTCATGAGCGCGAGTAGCCCACCCGATATCGAGTTTCGTGTCGTGTCATTACCACCAATAATAAGTAAGATCAGGGTGCTTAGCAGTTGTTGATCGTCCATGTTGACCATTGGCGAGTGAGCTAACATCGAGACTAGGTCACCCTTCGGTGGCTGGTTTGCACGCTCGATCAGCAAACTTTTGAAGGTGGTAAGGCATTCGCGAAGTGCCTCGATTCTTTTTGCTTCCGTGTTGATTTCGCCGCTGGTTCTAAGATCTGCAGAGGCTACTTCAGACCAGTAAGTGAGTTTACGTCTTTGTTCGAAAGGAAAATCGAACAGGGTGGCCAACATACGGGTGGTCAATTCGATCGACACTTTGTCTACCCAGTCAATGACTTCGCCGTGAGGTAGTTGCTCCAAAATTTCGATGACATGCTCGCGAATGGTTCCTTCCATACTAGTGAGGTTCGAGGGCGCAACGATGGGGCTCACAATCTTACGTTGTGCATCATGCTCCGGTGGATCCATATTGATAAAGTTGGATCGCTCCATGCCTTTCGGGAAATCAGTGAGTTGAATACCGCCTAGGTACGCGTCTGAGGAAAAATTTCCATGGTCTTTTTCGACAGCCATGATGTCGTCGAATTTAGTGATGGACCAGTAAGGACCAAACCGACTTTCTGCGCAGTAGTGCACCGGGCGCTCTTGGCGCAGACGTTCAAAGTAAAGTCCAATGGTGTCATTTTGAAAATACTCTGGTTGGCTAACATCAATTGCATCAATGTCTATGTCGTACGGGGCGAGATGATTGGCTTTCATACTAATATCCCTTGCAGCACTAGAGCCACGACCTTGACACCAACCTCTGAAAGGGTCAACCAAAAGCAAAGTTGGCAAAATCGAGCTGGATGCTTTGCAGTGATGCTAGCGGTCTTCTCCTGCGGCAGAGAATAGCGCGACATGACTCGCAACTTTTCTGACATGAGCACGTGCTGATAGGGCCTGTTTCAAACGCTTGGCTCCGAAATCCAGTCAATAGAGCTGCTTGTTCAGCAAGATTCATCCGCGTTACGTCAACAGCAGAAAACTCCCATCGGAAATTACGTTCAAGCCCATGTTTTCGCGCGGTTGATGTACTTGGCTGCTCAAGAAAATGTAGTTTATTCTACTTATCCGCAATCCTAATTCGGTACCCAGGCTCCATGAAATCCAGCAGGAATTCTTTTCTCTAAAAACACACTTGCTAAAGGTGAACGGGAAATATCCGTAGCATCTAATATGCGGACCTCACTACAATCAGAATGCTCACAATAAACACATACGAGCAACCAACCATGTTACTCACCTCCTCCTTTTGAGCGAGGCACGAAAACCGGTTCACTATTTTGATCACCTTCTTCTTCAAAATGCTGAGGTCACCGATCCGGAGGCGATCCAGACCATTCTGGCGCATCTGAGGCAACGCGCGCCACCTGATGCTGTGCACCGACAAAGGCCAGAGCAATGGCCCGAAAAAAAGGTCTCTTTACCGCTACCTGATGGTTTAAACTTCGCCAGAGCCTTGTTCCCTAAGTCAACAGAAAAGCACGTTGGCTAATCGCCCA
>JABIVN010000079.1 GCA_018667205.1 Gammaproteobacteria bacterium
TAATAAATTCCAGTTCATCTGCTACCAGCCTCCAGTTAAGCGGAACCACTACACCACCAATCTTGGCAATCGCGAAATACGCTTCAAAGAACTCGGCACTGTTCATCATCATGATAGCAACGCGGTCTCCTTTCAGAACGCCTTTCGACACAAGCATATTGGCCACCTGATTACAGCGAGCGTCTAGTTCACTAAACGTCAGACGAAGACCAGACTTACTATCGACATAGGCTTCGGTCGACCCGCTTAGTTCGGCTCTTTTGCTTAATATCAATCCAATGTTGTTTTCCATTCTTCCCTCTACTGAAATTTAGACTGGTTGGTCCGCAACGTATTGCCTACCTCCCAACCACGACTATATAGGCGTATTTCACAATTCTGTGACCGGTCTCTGATCTTAAGCCGTTCCGCCCGTCAGGTCGACAAGCGCGCTTTAAGTCGTCCCGAATTGATCATTTACTCAATAAACGCCAAAACCGAGACCCGAAAGGAAAATGTCCCTCTTGTTGCGCCCTGGTCAAAAGGTCCCGGTGCCACGGTCTGCTCCCAGACGCCCCTGTCGACGAGGTCTAAAAGAACGTTTTGTCAGCCTCGGCCGGAATTGCCGCCAGCGTCGATCGATGCACTTTAACCTCGTCAACGCTCAAACCTTGCAGAGAATGAGGGAACTTCAACTACTGCTCGATCTTAGGCAGGAAATAGTCGGCACAGGACCAGAAAGATTCCGGACTAGCTTGTAGTATGGAACCGCGACCTTGATATCTTGCGGCATATTAAGCCTTGTCTTTTGCCGCAGGTGATCAATGACAGCTTCTATGCTTTGACCGGTGTCAAACACATCATCGACAATCAAAACACTGGCATGATGACTAACGTTCTTAATCAGGTGATTCATTGAGAACACCTGAACATCGTCATCACGACCATCGATTCCCTGATAAGAGGCTGTTCAAATAGCGATATGGTCGGCATCAATACCTCGTGTCTTGAGCATTTCCTGAACGGCGACACCTATGGACGCCCCGTCCCTCCAAATGGCAACAATGAACGTTAGCTAAAATTCGGAATCGGCAACCATGGCTCCTAGCTGCCAACTGTCCTTTAGCAGGATCTGCGCATCGAGATAAAGTTTTTCCGTCATTGAGCTGGTATTCTCTGTTCTTGTATAGCAACAGCGTAAAGTGAGGCGGTTGTGAGAAACAAGCAGTTGCTGACTGAACAGAACGTTATGGAAGATAGCTTTCGGCTTGGTGTCCAGATTTTTAACGCGGGCTTCAGGCCAACGTTCATTGTCGGGTTATGGAGAGGTGGCAGCAATGTCGGAATATACGTCCAGGAGTGTTTGCAAACACTTGGCATAAACACCAATCATATGCCCATAAGAACCTCCTATGAGGGCCTGAGCGCCTGCAACCAGACGGTCAACAACCCGGACCGACCAGTGCGTGTTCACGGCACCCAGTACCTGCTGGAAAGCCTTAATACAATTGATCACCTGTTAATTGTCGATAATGTGTTCAGCACAGGCAGGAATGTTCAAGCCGTTATTGCCAAACTGGAATCACGTTTAAAACGAAATACGCCACAAGCCCTCAAGGTTGCCACTCTGTGGTACAAACCCGAACTACGCCGAACCGAGCGAGCTCCGGATTATTTTCAGCATGAAACTGATAACTCGCTGGTACTGCCCTACGAGTTAGACGGCTTCTCACCATCAGAACTCAAACAACACAAACCCAGCGCGTTCGAACGCCTAAGGGATCATGTTAACTAGACGCGGATTTTTCGCAGCTGCTTCAGTGGCTCACGCAAAGCGGTTGGCTGGCTTGCCGGCCGGTTTTCGAAAAGAACGGGCATAGACTTTATGCGAACGACCATTCATCAGAATTCACGTGAAATAACACCGATGGCGGCGGGGCCGGTATGATAAACGCTGCTGAGTCCGTCAATGCTGATAGTTTTTACCAGAAATTCTTGAGTGTGTTTTCGAACCGCGACAGTCATTCAGCCGGACAAACGCCCTGATGTCGGTCGCCATCATTATTGTTAATTACAACAGCGGAGCCTTGGTCAGCCGATGTCTGAAATCTCTGTCAGAACAAACCCTTTGTGCCGATGAACTCGTCGTCGTGGACAATGCATCAACTGATGCAGAATCGCGCAGCATGCTTGATGCGATCACCAACGCGACCGTCATCAGAAGTGACCTGAACCTTGGGTATGGGGGGGCAATAAACCTCGCTGTCCAAAAACTCACCACTACCGATTACATTGTGTGTCTGAACCCCGATGCCTTTCCTGAACCAGATTGGCTGGAAGCCATCGTCAATGCCGCTGACAGTCATCCTGACCATGGCTCTTTTGCATCCCTAATGCTCAGGGAAGACGACATCTCCATTGTAGACGGCGCCGGTGACGAACTTCACTTCACCGGCATTCCCTGGCGGCGCTTCCATAAACGAACACTACCTGACAATCTTCAAACAGAACCGGTATTCAGCGCCTGTGCCGGCGCGGCCCTTTATCGAACTAGTTTATTCAATCAGCTTGGCGGCTTTGACGAACGGTACTTTATGTATGTTGAAGACATCGACCTGGGCTTCCGGCTTCAACTCGCAGGTCATCCGTGTCTTTTGGTGAGCGATGCCATCGTCCATCACATCGGTTCAGCTGTCACCGGTGAAGGCAGTGATTTCTCAGTTTATTTCGGGCACCGAAACCTTGTTTACTGTTACTTCAAGAACATGCCGCTTTTACTGTTACTCGCCACACTACCTTTTCATATACTAGCGAACATTGTCACGCTGGTGGTTCTTACTGCGAAAGGCCGTGGTAGCGCGGTAGGGAAAGCCAAACTGGATGCCCTTAAACAACTACCGCTTGCTATCCGGGCAAGAAGCAAAGTATCCAGAAAAGTTTCAAGTCGAGACATCTGGAGACTGTTAAGCAAAGCTATGATTCGATAAAGATTCACGCCTCGACTATGAGTGCGCTATTCCCTGCGAGCGGTTGTATTCGTTCAGCACAGAATCTACATCACCAAGTGCGACTACCGTGCCATTCTCTATCCACACCAGACTATTGCACATCTCTCTGACCAGCGCTTCACTATGCGACACGAGAACGACGGTCTTGTTTGACTTCATTTTCGCTTTCATCGCCTTCGTCGACTTCTGGCGAAACTCCTTATCGCCCACGCCCAAGGCCTCATCGACCAAGATAACATCCGGATCTGAAGTGAGCGCAACACCAAAGCTCAACCGCGCTCGCATGCCAGCCGAATAGGTTCGAATCGGATCATCGATTGCGCTTCCCAGTTCAGAGAATTCAGCCACCTGACCAAGGTTTTCTATCGCCTCTCTTCGGCTTAGACCGAGCAACATGCCACTGACGATTGCGTTATCTCTGCCCGATAAATGAGGCAAAAAACCAAGATTAAGCGTCA
>JABIVN010000080.1 GCA_018667205.1 Gammaproteobacteria bacterium
AAAAGAGCATTATCTGAGTATCCTGAGATATAGATAACTTTGAGGTTCGGGTTTATTTTAACAGCGTGGTCTGCCAATTCTTTGCCATTCAAACCAGGCATCATGATGTCAGTAACCAGAAGATCGATGTGGACTTTTGTGTCGTTAAAAATCTCTAATGCTTTTTCAGCATTCGAGGCATTGCAGACATTATAACCTTTTGAACGTATCGCTCTGGAGAGTAACGTTAAAATCCCTTCTTCATCCTCAGCAATGAGGATATTCTCTTTCGCTGTAGATTCGGTAGGTTTCATCAGGCATTTCCTTATTTAATCACTCGAGTGAACAGTAAGGATTTAATGTTCGATCGGCAAAGTTAGTTTAGTCTCGGTTTGTGAAGAGAAGATTAAGTAAAGTAAAATAACGTAACGTTTCAATTGCCCAACCTATCCCACTAGCATTTCAGACACAACAGCACCCCCACCGCGCCCTATCCCCCAGCTCACAGAAAGGAACGCCTACATTGCTCAGGTATTAACTGCCCGATCCGCAACACAACCCCTATAGGCAGGCTGCCTTGGCTGTTAATCACCGCACCCAAACCACGCAACCAGACCGCCTCTACCAGGGATGTTGTTACCGCACCACAGTCAAACGTAGTGTCATCAAAAATAACCATAAAGCCTGGTAGCGTTTAACCCCTAGCCGTCATGCGGCGCGACGCTTCCATAAAATAAGCAGGCAACCGATCTAATTCGATACTCAGACTCTCGCTCGAAAAGCCCTGTTATAATTCCTATTGTCCAAGTCCTGCGTATTTGCTGCACCCGTTGTAAAACGTGACGTTGGATAGACCTAGATCACGACAAATATCTTCGACCTTGGTACCGGCCTCATGATCCTTGATTGTCTTGATGATCTGCTCTTTTGGGTAAAGCTTCTTCTTCATGCTGAAATCTACGTTGGGTGAAATTATCTGAAAACCTCGTCTTGGTCATGGTGCTATTTTTGGGGAAAGGTCACGGGCCTTCGATGTCGCTGAATAATCTCCACAGGTTCAATCCAAACACTAACAAAAAACACATCGTTCTTCGGACATAGGCTGTGTGTTACTTTAAAGGAAATAAACATTATAGACATCTCAATGGAAGCACTGACGCACGAACAAATCCACGAGATCCGCCGCAATTGGTATCTCAGGCTTGAGCGAGGCTTCTCGAAGCCGGTCCCCATGGCCGTAGCGAAAACCTATTTCAAAGCACTGCTAGTATTTGCACGCGGCGATGGGGTTTTGTCAGCGAAAGAACGAAGCTGGATTGTCGGTTTTGCTGCGCTGTTGGGACATTCAGATGAATTCTTACAATTTGTGCACAGCTATTCTGCTGATGACAACATTTAGGACCCCATAGCAGAACTTAGCGCCTCTCAAGACGCCCAGCGCGCCCTACTCTATGACGCGATCTGTGCGTGTACTGCGGACGGGTATCATGCGCAGGAACAACAACGCATTCATCAAGTGGCTAAGACGCTTGGTATTTCCGACGAAGTTGTTGAGCGCATCGAGGCATTCGTCACGGCAGAACTGGCTTTAACAGCAGACAAGCGCGAAATACTTCATAACAACCAGAGTCCGTTTTAGCGCGCCGAGCGTGGCGAATGCTCAGGGCACCGCCCGCATTGTCTCAACGCTAGACGTTGACTCAAAACTGCTACCAAACATACTTTCGTGCGATGCCAGAGTCTTAGAGACTAGCCTAACGTTGTCGCTGCATGACCAATAACGGTTAAGTTTGGATTAACGCAGCGCTAAAAGTCAGGCGTTCGTTAGCAGCCATTGCAGCGGTAAAATCGATGTCATTATCACCGCGCCGCCGCAATTCATCATTGCGACGTCCTGGGATACCCACTGTCCGCTTGGGCCGGCTATCGTAACTGCTGACGCGGTGGACCCATATAACCTTATACTTAGGATCTAGGAGAATGAAGCGTTGCGCCAGCAAACCAATGCTGATGACCCAGTTGGTTATTGCTACGACATCATCGAATTCTTAAGCCGGCATTTACCTTAGCACCCAGCGACATCATTGCCGCTGGCACACCAAGCTGTGTTGGCCCAGCCATGCAACCTTCGGAAACCTTACAAATTGGCGACACCGTCAAAGTAGTGATCCACGGTCTTGGGTAGCTCGAAAAAAAATCATTGCCGAATCCGACACCGCTTTGATTTCAGGAATGTGACCGCCCCTAGCGAGTTTGATGTCACCGTCATCGGCTTGGGTCCTGTCGGTTGCCTGGGCGCATTTCTACTTGCCGCGGCTGGACTGCGCGTTGTTGTGTTTGAAAAAGCGCATGACGTTTTCACACTTCCCAGAGCGGTGATTATAGACGGTGAGATAATCCGCGCGCTGCAACCCAGTGGCCTAGCTGAAACTGTTTGCTCAATGATGCAACCGATCCGCAATGGTGAACGTGCGGGTTTCGTTGATTCAAAGCGCAAATGGTTATTTAGCGGCCACGCTCTGGCGACGGCCAGTAACAGACGGCAGCCCGCAACATGTTTAACCAACCGGAACTAGAATCTTTTCTTAGAACGCAAGTCACCCAGCACCCAAACGTCACCACTTACGTTGGCGATGAGGCATCTGAATTTACCAACCATCCCAATCAAGTGATTGTCAAAGCTTCCAGCGAAAACGAGGATATTTCTACTCGAGCGCTCTACCTGATCGCTTACGATGGCGCCAGCAGTGCTAAGCGCTCTGCCCTCAATATAAACTGGCGGGATCTTCAAAACGACCAATATTGGCTGGCAGTGGACGTTGTTATGCAAAGCCTGCACAGCCTGCCCAACGAAGTATTGCAGACATGCGACCCAGAACGGATACATACCTACGTTGCCACCAAAGACCCCTATCGCCGTTGGTAATCCAAGGCGAGGCTCCTGTTGGCGCACTGTCTTACTTAGCCTAGAAATATTTCCACAAATTATGCGCAGCGTCCTTCTTCGCCTTCTGAAAAAACGTCCGTTAGGTGAGGGCAGCAGCTATGCGTTTCAGAGCACAACGGCGCTGTGGTTGAGGTGGGTCAATGCCTTGACTTACACCAAATCGCCACCCAGAACTGCTGGGGTCTCACAATATGTGGTTAATATATGTCGGTGATGATCTTCTATCCGCTTCGAAAGCACCTTCGCGATCCCGGGCATTTTCGAATTAGCCGCAAAGAGCTCTAACATCCCTTTGTTTCGTTTGGTCACCGGCATAATCTCTGGTGGCGTGGCCATGACGCACATACTCATCGTAGCCCAATAGATATCGGCTGCCGTAAGAGAATCTCCCACAAGATATCGCGAGCCTCGTTCGGCCTGTCGAATAAGGCGAGTATCGATCAAAGTGATTACCTCAGCAATTTTGGCTGGAGCAGCGGCACTCGCTTCATCACTGTATCCGTATTTTCGGCCCAAAGGGCCATCAGACAAGATCCTCATATTCCAAAGCAAGCCGTCTTCAGCCAAGACAACGGCGCATAAACCAAACATCTCGACTCGATGTTCGAAATTTTCAGGAATCAGCGCTGGGCTGCTCGGGCTACCAATTTTTTCGGCGAGAGCAAGTTGCTCCGTCCAAACATTTCTTGGTCTTTCGCCATCGTGGAACATCGTTGGCAAGCCAGTTTGGCTTGTGAGTTCATACAAACGCGCTTGTCGGTCCTCTCCTGTTTGTTTGTCGACACCCATTGACGGGTGCAGAGCCCTGATTATCGGAACGTTTTTTACGAAGCAGATATTCTTGAGCGCCTCTGCGTATAACGCTTGGACGCCGGGGATGAAAGTTATGCGTGTTCCTTTCGTCATCTCCGCGGCTTCGTCAAGAGATATAAAATCTGGGCTACTCGGTATATTTTCATTTTTCATGGTGTTGTCTCCGTTAGGTTAGGTTTCGATTCATTGTCGCTGTTGGCGATTATCTTAGATCGGCATTGGACGGGACACTGGAGCTCCTAACGGTCAACTACCCGCGTGTATCCCGTCACTCGCATCAATACAGTAGTACCTCCAGTCATACCCTTTT
>JABIVN010000081.1 GCA_018667205.1 Gammaproteobacteria bacterium
ATAGAACGCGGTTTCTTTTTCGTACTGATCCGTTAGCTCAATATATTCCAGATTGTCAGGTCGAAGTTGAACGCCACCAAAATTATCTACCGCGAACTGGTCAAAACCGGGGGTGAATTCTTCACTGGTCGCATCGCTATCAAGGTCATTTTCGAAGTAACCAATGGTCCATGAAAATTTACTTTCATACTGCGAAATCACGCGTACTTCGAGGGTTTCAGATTCTTCATCAACAATTTCACGCGTGAATGCGGAAAAACTCGGAAAGAATTCGTAGCCGTATTCAAAATCCAGAATAAGATCAGTCTGATCCCTTTGACCTTGTTCTTCATATTCGGACTCGCCGTAGACGAATGTCGCTTCTGCAAACCCCAGGTCCCAGGAAACATCCAGGCTGACCAGGTGGTTGGAGAAATCGTTGGGCTCTTCATAACGTAAACCTGCCTGATATCTACCGGTATTAAAAGATAACCGGTTCGCAATCTGTCGGCCTTCTGCCTCTGTTTCCTGACCGTAGTACCAGATATTGATATCAAGGTCGTCAGTGGGCAACCAGCGGAGGTTCGCTCGATAGGATGTGGTTTTCTCACCATTCGCATCATCGACCTGACGCAGGTTCGCGGCCACATCGGCAGGATTTGAAAAATCAGGCTCGGGATTGGAAACACCCGGCTGCCTAACAACAAAATCATAATCGATAAAACCCGGATCATCTCGACGGTCCATATTTACCCGAAGCGCCACGGTATCTTCCATGAGAGGGATGTTAACCGTCAGGCCATATTCAAGACCCAGGTCATCGGCCTCGCGATTAGAATTCAGGTCAGCTCTGAGCTCAATTTCGAACGCATTCAGGTTCGCTTCTGTTGGGATGTATCTGATGGCACCACCCATGGTACCTTGCCCGTACAAAGTACCCTGCGGTCCAATCAGCACTTCCACCCGCTCCATATCGACGGGAATCAAATCGACCTGCAGCGGAATCTCACCAAGGTAATTAGCGACGGTATCACTGGTAAACCCTGGACCGAGCCCCGTCGTATTAAGGCCCCGAACCAGCATATCCGGCGAGTTATTTCTTGGCCCTCGATCAACAACGGTAAGCCCTGGGACATAGTGAGCAATATCAGAAATATTATGAAGTCGCAGGGCGTTAAGCTGATCGCCGCTAACGGCCGTAATGTTGATGGGAATATCCTGTACGTTCTCAGCTCGTCTTGAGGCCGTAACAACGACTTCCTCGATCATGGTTTTGTCTGCGGCCAACGAAACGCTGGGTATAGCCGCCGCGACAGGAATAGAAGCAAGCGAAATCGCCTTTGCCAACTGTTTCCTACTAAAGGTGCGGCATCGTGACCCGCATCGTATCTGGCTCATCAGTTACCTCACTATTAATCGCAATATTGCCATGAACAATACCCGCAAAACCATATCGCCAATAGGCTAAAAATGGAAGAATTTCAGCCGTGTCATCGTCACCGCTTTAGACCCAATTAAACCTACAAAACACGGCAAGTCATCGCACCAAGGGGTTTCCTATTCCAACGGTAATCAGGGGCTCTTCTCAGCGCCTTGTCATACGCCGTGTTGGCTTTTTACTCTCACGTTTTTTTACTTGCCAATGATCATTCGCCAAGACATTTCTGATTGTTAGTCGCCACGTGAGCGAAGAAAGGGGTGGCTATGTTGACCCATTCGCCGCCCGATCGACGGTCATCAGGCTTTTTTAAGGACAGGTGACGCAGCGTGGTGTCAAAACGCCGACCTAGTCGTGCTAGCAGCAATTGCTGCAGCCTATCGCGCGAATCTAAGGACGTAACTCATCTGCTCAGCACGCATAGCTCGCAACGCCTCCCTGGGACAGCGCCATTTTACTCTTAGCGTTAAGACATTATGAAAAAACCGACACCCCATTAAAAATAGGAGAGGAATCCAAGCGGATTTCGAGTTAGCGAGACACTCACCATGAAACAGAACACGGCGATAGCCGCAGCCAAGTATCTCACCCGAGCGGACTTCGTTTTACCCCTTCTGAATGCGAATACACCCAAACCAATGTAGGCTATCAACGCTAACACTTTCACCGTTAACCATGCCTCTAAGCCCGGATACTGATGCGTTATTACCACAAGAACCGCGGCGGCAAGCAGCAAGACAGTGTCAATGACGTGTGGCGCAATTCGGACAATTTTTTTCTCAAGCAGGGTGTTGTCCTGAATCATCCAAACGCCGCGCAGCAAAAACAAACTGCCGGAAAGACAAACTGCGGCAACGTGCAGGGCATAAGTAATAAGGTAGGCGTTCAAATCTTTGTCACCCATTGTAGTTCGGGGAAGAATCAGTATATCGCACTTCCGCGCCGGGTATTATCAATGCAATCTTCAGGGGCCTGTTAAACCAAACTCATTTTCCAACGCTGACAAGGTCCGTCGCTCAGCTAACGAAAAACAATAAACCTAGTCGTTCACTAGCCAATACAGGCCGGCCTAAAAGCCTCAGAAAACCGCGGGCCCTCCCAAAATAGTCATCATGGAAGGGCACCGTGGGGACCGGCGGGAAAGACGCTACTTGCGTGACCCGTGACGGCTTACGCGCTGGACTATTCTCAGACCTTGTCTCTTGGCGCCAAACCCTTCGCGGCACGCGCTTTATTCATGCGTTCTTTGTCAACGGCCAAAGGTTCCCCTAACTCGCTTTCATCGATTGCACCCGCCATATGCTTCCCGGCTTTAGTACCGTTGTACATGATTTTCTTGGTGGGCGTAACGGCAAGAATCGTTCGCAGTGGTGAATCGAGGAGGTTGTAAAAGAAATCTTCACCGTCCTTGTTATCAGGGTTTAGCTTTTGCGACAACGCACCATAAAACCATTTCTTGGTGTCTTCATCATCGAAAAACTCACCCTTACCCTTAAAAGTAATAGCACCACCTGGCAAGTCTGCTGCTGCATGCGGACCGTAACCCATAGCGCTAACATTTACCGATACACGAGGGTCCCGCTTAATCGCAACGGCTCGATGCCGGTGCTCTGAAAATGTGATCCAGATTTTTCCATCGTGCCAGACAAAGGCATGAGTAACACCAACAGGCCATCCATCCTTGGTTGCCCACATTAGGACACACTCAACCGAGTTGTTCATTAATTGATCTACTTCCTCATCTGAAAAAGGGTAGATCGATACCATTTCGTGATCGTGGGTTTGAGCCATTGGGTTTTCCTTAGTTCTAAATTAGTGGTGGTTTATAATCGCGCAGATTTCAAATCATGCTGGACTACCATAAATGTAGTCTATGACACTTTCTGCGATGAATCATATCAAAGTCAATCGATACGAATCTTGATAGATGGACATACAGCGTCTTTATCGGCGGCAGAAAATGTCGAGAAGTGCTCCCCAAAAGCCAGTCCAAGCCGGGAAACAGTATCTGCGTACGCACAACTCATAATGACGATCTGTGATGACGATCTGTGATGACGATCTGTGATGACGATCCACGATGACGATCTACGATGACGATCTGTGATGACGATCTGTGATGACGATCTGTGATGACGATCTGTGACAACAACCTATATGAACAACCAATGAGGAAAAGAGCCTTAAGCACACGTTAG
>JABIVN010000082.1 GCA_018667205.1 Gammaproteobacteria bacterium
CGTGAAATCATGATTCCTGTCATTGCACCGGTATCGCAGGAGATGATTAAGTCGTTTATTGGGGAAAGAGTGCTGGGGCAGGAAAAGAGTTATTAACCTGGATTAGTGAAGTAGCACATTCTTTTATTGGCCGCTACCTTCGAAAAAAGACGGTGACTCGAGGAAAAAACCTCATCAGGCAAGGGAATGCGGATGATTACACTGTCATGTCACTCTGCGTTTTTATAAGACCGATCGGCATCTGATCTCCCTGAAAGGCCCCCTGAAAGGCCCCCTGAAAGGCCCCCTGAAAGGCCCCCTGAAAGGCACCTTGAAAGGAGGGAATCATTAGTACCGTTGTTGATGACATAATGAAGACCCCGTGCGCTAGACAACAACATATAATTCGTAAAAACCTAACCAAGGACCGGGATGTTTAATGCAGGAAAGTAAACGCTATGAAGTTGTGGTTGTCGGTGCTGGTGTCTGTGGCATCTATCAACTGTATCGGCTGCTGGAGCAGGGTATCAATGTGACCGTTTTGGAAGCTGGCGCCGACCTTGGTGGCACCTGGTATTGGAATCGATATCCCGGTGCCCGTTTTGATTCAGAGAGCTATAGCTACGCTTATTCTTTTTCTGACGAACTCTTACAGGAATGGGATTGGAGTGAACATTTTGCCAGTCAGCCTGAAACTCTGCGTTACCTGAACTATGTTGCAGACAAGTTCGATCTGCGTGAACACATGCAGTTTGACTGCCGGGTCAACTCTGCTGTTTTTGACGAATCTGAGTGTATTTGGAAAGTTATTCTGGAGGATGGCAGAAGCCTGACCAGCAATATCCTGTTAACAGCGATTGGAATGCTTTCCACACCAACGCTTCCCAATATCGAAGGCATTAGCGCCTTTCAGGGCGAATCCTTTCACACTTACCACTGGCCAAAGGAACCGGTTGAACTGCAAGGTAAGCGAGTCGGGGTTATCGGGACTGGGGCCACCGGTGTACAGGTTATTGCAGATATTGCTGACAAGGTTGGTAGTTTGACAGTTTTTCAAAGGCGGCCCAATTGGTGCGCCCCGCTTAAGAATGGACCCATTGATGCTGCCACGATGGTGGAGATTAAGGCTTCCTACGACGAAATATTCGAGAAATGCAGAACAACGCCGGGTGGGTTCCTGCATGGTCCAGACCCTCGACATGTTGAAGAGGTCACGGAAGAAGAACGCAAGGAATTCTGGGAAGAACTCTACAATTCGCCCGGGTTTGGCGTCTGGTTAGGTAATTATCGGAATGTATTAATGGAAGATGCCGCCAACGCGCAATATTCAGCCTTTATCGCGGATAAGATTCGATCCAGAGTTCTTGACCCTCAACTCGCCGAGAAGCTTATCCCAAAGGATCATGGTTTCGGGACCAGGCGTGTTCCTCTTGAGACGAATTATTACGAGGCTTATAACCGGAGTAATATCAGGTTAGTTGACCTGAATGAGACACCCATCGAACGTGTTACTGAAAACGGCGTGCGGACAACCAGCGAGCACCATGAATTTGACCTGATCATTTACGCCACGGGGTTTGATGCCATTACCGGAGCGTTCGACAAAATCAATATCGAAGGACCACGGGGCAACAAACTTCGCGATAAGTGGCAGGAGGGCCCGGTGACATTCCTGGGACTCCAAACTCACGGCTTCCCTAACATGATGACCCTGGCTGGGCCGCAAGGCGCGTCAGTATCGTCGAACTTTCCTCGAGCCATCGAAGATGCCGTCGATTGGGCAACTGCATTTATAAGCTATCTCCGAGAGCATCAATATCAACGGTTTGAACCAGAAGAAGCTGCCGAAGCCGATTGGCTAGAACACGTCAAGGCAGGTTACGACATGATGTTACTCACTAAAACAAAATCCTGGTTTACTGGGTACAACTCCAATGTTGAAGGTCATGACAAACTCCGTTACCAGATCTACCTTGGGGGAGCGCTACAATATAGGGAACGACTGCGTGAGGTAGCAGAAAATGACTACACTGGGATTTCATTCTCCTAATCGGCGAGCGGCCTAATCACCCTGCTCAGCTGACTGGTTTACCGGGTCCTTTCTCTAGCGCTTTAGCGCCGGCATCACTCCGCCGGGGGGCAAAGCGCCTTCCCAATCATGCGCCATACTCTGTCTTGCTCACCAGCCAATCGGTGACGAGTTCTCTTGAGCCTGCAACCTTGATTCGGGACGATTTCTTTTCGAGCTGATAATTGTACATTGGGTCATAATATTCAGAAAGTAATAGGGTAATCCAGTTGCGATGACCCTCCAAAGACTCAGTGCTTTGGTGGTGTTTAAGTGCTGCAAGCACGCTGTTTCGGACGTCACTATGTGCCGTGTTACCAAGTCGCTTTCGAATGGCATCAACAGCATCAAGAAGGTACCGGCTGAACTCGTCTACCGCCAGGGCCCCGAAATGCGCTTCATATTCACGCCATTGAAGCTCGATGTACTCTTGATAGATCCGTTCTGTGCGCATCTCTATCGAGTCCTCGAGAAGCGCAATTGGTGCGTTTTGCATTTTCTCTTGTAGCGGGGGAGGTAAGTGAACCTTTCCAATCATCCGCCCTTCGTCTTCTACCAATATCGATGGATGTCGAGCAAGTTTCAGGAAATTGACCGACAGTTCGTTCTCAAAATTCAACTGGGTAGGCTGTACAGAGATATGTCCGCCAAAAGCACTGCCACGATGGTTGGCGATACCCTCTAGATCGATCGCCTGATCAAACTGTTGCAGAAACTCGGTTTTCCCAGAACCTGTTTTACCAGCAACAATGATTAGCGGGGGAAGATTTTCCATGGTCGACAATAGGCATCGACGCAGCGCTTTGTAACCGCCGTCAATTTTAGGCACGTTATGGCCTTCGGTCTTCAGCCACTCACAGGCAATGCTAGAGCGCTGACCACCCCTGAAACAATAAAGCATGGCGTTAGGATGCTCGCGCAGGAACGCAAGCCAAGCGGCTACTTTGTTAGCTTTGTCCTTTCCAGAGACCAGGTCATGTCCCATCCTGATTGCAGCCTCGGGGCCAGATGCTGAATAACAGATGCCAACCTGTTCACGCTGTGTATCGTTAAGGATGGGCAGATTGCTGGCTTGCGAGAAGGCTCCGGCATCGAACTCAACCGGTGCTCGAACATCGATAAGGGGAATATCCTCACGAAAAATTGCCTGCATATCCAGCGTGTTTGCCATTTCTTTTGCGTTAATCTGGAGGAGGGGGAGACATTATATAGCGTGAGCCACCAGGGGTCAGGAAAAGGTACGGTTGGAGTCGTGCCGTCCTGCAGGTTATTTAACGCACGGGTCTCTACTAACGACAATGGCCAGAGTATCAACCGGCGACCTACTCAGGGGAGATATCGTGGGTTAGTCAAAGCTCAGGCATTTCGACGCTAAATGCAGGCTTATCGGCGGCGTTCTTAACACGCACCTCTCCGTTTGCGCCAGTTAATAGTAAATCAACAATTTCAGCGGCCATAACTTCTACCGCCATTACATTGAACTCGGGGGCTCTATATTCATCCGGGACGATTTGTGTGTCTGTAACCCCAGGGCAGATAACATTGACGCGAATGTTTGTGCCATCATTTGCTGCTGCTACGGCACGACCGAAACCGATCAAAGCGTACTTTGTTGCGGTGTACATCGGATCGACCGGCACAACGCTTAGACCTGCAGTCGAAGCCGTTATCGTCACAGCCCCACCTTTTTGTCGCATCAAAGGCAACACGCTTTTCATGCCGTGATAAACACCGTTTAAGTTTACCCCGACAATTTTCTGATATTGCGCCTCGGTGACATCTTCAATCGCCAGGAAAGGCTCTCCTGTAGGCACTGTCATGATGCCAGCGTTAAGGTGAACATAGTCGGGTATACCTAAATGTTGCTTACAAGCGTTCACCGCACCCTGAACGCTTGCCAAACTGGTGACATCACAGGCTATAAATTCACCGCCTA